>JAGVHM010000044.1 GCA_020056545.1 bacterium | reverse complement strand
GGACGGCGGGAACACTGGTCGGCATCCCGCTGTACCTGCTCTTTTCGGTCTTGCCGTGGCCGATCTGGCTGATCACGGTTCTGGCCTTTACCTGTCTTGCCTGGCATGTCGCGGATGAGGCGGAGAGGCTCTTTGGCCGGAAGGACGCGCAGTGCATCGTGATCGACGAGATCGCCGGTCTCCAGTGGACCCTCTTTTTTGTTGCGCCGACGGCGCCCCATGTGGTTCTGGGTTTTGTGCTGTTCCGGCTGTTCGATATCGTGAAGCCCTTCCCGGCGCGGCTCTTTCAGGAGCGGCTCCCGGGCGGTTGCGGGGTGGTTGCGGACGATCTGGCGGCGGGCGTCTACGGCAATCTGGCGCTTCAGGTTCTGATCCGGTGGCTGGGGATATGAGAACGGGGGAGAAGAATCTCATGTGCCCTTTGAAAATCGTATCCCTCCGCGCGCTGGACATTTTTCGACCCTGCACCTCCTCGCTGCGCTGCGGGGGCAGGGTAACCCGAAAAATCTCCAATGCGCGCTTCCGGGATACGATTTTCAAGTTGCGCAAGGGGGCGTATATTTTTAGGATTGTCTGTTATCAGGGATGATGAGATGAAAATCGGCATATTGACGATCGGAAACGAGTTGACGAGCGGTCGGATCCAGGATACCAATTCCTCCCTGATTGCCCGCACGATGCAGGAGCAGGGATGGGCGGTCGCGGGGATGATCTCCGTGGGCGATGACGACGGCGCCATCCGTGACGCGCTCGCGCATCTGCTGGCCCGCGTCGATGCGGTGATCGCGACGGGGGGCCTCGGCCCCACGGCCGACGACATCACGACGGCGGCCTTGGCCAAGGCGTTCGGCCTGGGGCTGTACAGCGACCCCGCCGTCCTCGCGCATATCCGGCGCCGTTTTGAGAAATTCCGCCTGCCGTGGACGGAGAACAACGCCAAACAGGCCGTTTTCCCGGAGGGGGCGGAGATCATCCCCAACCAGAATGGGACGGCGGCCGGCTTTGCGCTGCGTCGGGAGGGGCGGATCGTCGCGGTCATCCCGGGCGTTCCCGCCGAGGCGCGGCGAATGCTCTTTGAAGGGGTGATCCCGCTGTTCCGGAAGGCGTTTCCGGAGGCCGCGCTGCACGTGGAGACACTCACCTTCAAGCTTTTCGGGCTCCCCGAGGCGGCGGTGGACGAGGCGATGGCCGATGCGGACCTTGCGGGCCTCGGGGTCGGGATCGGTTTCTACCCGAACTTTCCCGAGAACCACCTTGTCCTGACGGCGCGGGAGTCCTCCGCGGAGGCTGCTGGGGAAAAACTCCACGAGGCGGGGGCGAGGGTCGGGGCAAGGCTTTCAAAATATATCTTCGCGAAAGGAGAGGAGTCGCTTGCGGGAAACGTTGCCCGGCGGATGACGGAGCGGAATCTCACGCTCGCCGTGGCCGAGTCCTGCACGGGCGGCCTGATCACGGATCGTCTCACCGACATCCCCGGCAGCTCCGCCTTTTTCGAACGCGGCGTCGTGACCTACGGCAACGCGGCCAAGACCGCCCTGCTCGGCGTTCCGGAGGCGGTGATCCGTGAGCACGGGGCAGTCAGCGCCGAGACGGCGCGTCTGATGGCGGAGGGGGTCCGGAAGTCGGCGGGAACCGATCTGGGCCTCGCCGTGACCGGGATCGCCGGTCCCTCCGGCGGGACGGAGTCGAAGCCGGTGGGGACGGTCTTCATCGCGCTCGCCTGCGGCGAGACGACCGTCTGCCGTCCTTACGCCTTCCGCTGGGAGCGGCGGCGGAACAAGGTCATGGCCTCGCAGGCCGCGCTGCTGATGCTCTGGCGATATCTGACCGGGGAGTTGCGCGATGACGGCTGAACGGACGATCCGGGCCTTTCTGGCGCTCGATCCGCCGGAGGAGATCCTCCGGGAGATCGGGCGGATTCAGGACCGGTTGCGGAAACTCATCCGCGGGGATCTCCGCTGGGTCCGGCCGGAGGGGATCCACCTGACCCTGAAATTCTTCGGCGACGTCTCCGAAAATGCGGTCGTGAACATTTCGACCGTCGCGGGGCAGGCCGCGGCGGCGGTCGGACCATTCGAACTCGCGATCGGCGGTACGGGTGTTTTTCCCGACCCGAGCCGGCCCCGGGTCGTCTATCTGGGGATGAACGGCGAGGTGGCGCGGCTGGTGACTTTTCAGCAAGGGCTGGAGAGGGCGCTCCGGGAGATCGGCTTTCCGCCCGAGGAGCGGCCCTTCCGGCCGCATCTCACGCTGGGACGGATCAAATCGCCGAAAGGGCTGACCGGTCTCGCGGAGGCGCTGGAAAAGGAAAAAACGTATACAGCGGGACGGTTTACGGCCTCCGGTCTCAGCCTGTTTCAAAGCGAACTGACGCCCCGGGGGGCGGTTTACACGCGGCTTGCAGGGTATCCCTTTGCGGGGCGGGAGGGGGCGTAGGGCCGAAACGTGAGGGCAAAATCAAAACAACAGCACGGACCGGAGAAAGGGACGAAGGAGGTGTCTATGGGAACGGATACGGAAAGGGCAAAGGCGGTTGATCTGGCGATCACGCAGATCGAGAGGCAGTTCGGGAAGGGGGCGATCATGAGGCTGGGCGGCGGGGAGGTGATTTCCGACATCCCCGCGATCTCCACGGGGTCGATCAGCCTCGACATCGCGCTTGGCATCGGCGGGGTCCCGCGGGGGAGAGTCATCGAGATCTTCGGCCCCGAATCGGGCGGGAAGACGACGCTGGCCCTTCATATCGTGGCCGAGGCGCAGAAACTCGGGGGGCTCGCGGCCTTCATCGATGCCGAGCACGCCCTCGACGTCACCTACGCGAGAAAGATCGGCGTCAACACGGATGACCTCCTGATCTCCCAGCCCGACACGGGGGAGCAGGCGCTCGAGATCTCCGAGACCCTTGTCCGGAGCGGGGCGCTGGACGTTCTTGTCGTCGATTCCGTGGCCGCCCTCGTCCCCAAGGCCGAGCTCGAGGGGGAGATGGGGGACGCCCAGATGGGGCTCCAGGCGCGCCTGATGTCGCAGGCCCTCCGGAAGCTGACGGGGAGCATCAGCAAGTC
>JAGVHM010000215.1 GCA_020056545.1 bacterium | reverse complement strand
AGTGAGGTTAAGCGCAGACGGGCGATTTGGGAACGACCGCCCGGCGAGCCACGAACGGAGTCCCCCCTCCGAGGCGGCGCAGCCGAAGCCGGGGCGTCCGGACGGCGTCGAGCAAGCTATGGTAGATCTGCGGTGCCTCCTCATTCGCACGCCTCGAGGACGGCGGCTCGGAACGCGTCGAACTCGGGCGGATCGGGCACGGTGAACTGCATCCGCTCCCCCGTGGCTGGATGGTCGAACCCCAGGTGGAACGCGTGGAGGAAAAACCGGTCGAGCGCCACCGTCTCCGCGTCGCGGCCTTTCGAAAGGGCGACATTTCTCCCGCCGCCGTAGACCTCGTCCCCGACGATCGGGCACGACAGGTGGGCGCAGTGGACCCGCACCTGGTGGGTGCGCCCCGTCTCGAGCCGGAACTCCACGAGGGAGAAGGGGCCGAACGATTCGACGACCCGGTAATGGGTGACCGCTTTACGGCCACCGGACGGGAGGACCGCCATCTTCTTGCGATGCACGGGGTGCCGTCCGATCTGCGTGGCGACGGTCCCCGCGGCGTGGTGCGGCCTCCCCCGCACGATTCCATGGTAGCGCCGGTCAACCGTCCTATGTGAGGAGAATTGCGACGAAAGGCCCCTGTGGGCCCCGTCGGTCTTGGCGACGACGAGGAGCCCGGATGTGTCCCGGTCGAGGCGATGGACGATCCCGGGCCGCGCGACCCCGCCGATACCCGAGAGCCGGTCCGCGCGTGAAAGCAGCGCGTTCACCAGCGTGCCGCCGGAATGCCCTGGTGCCGGATGCACCACCATCCCCGCCGGCTTGTCCACCACGATCAGGTGTCCGTCCTGGAAGAGGATCCGTAACGGAAGATCCTCGGCGACGAGATCGAGAGGGCGCGGGGGAGGCACGCAGACCGTTACCATCTCGCTCCCTTTCAGGCGCGATGAGGGCCGGGCGCAGGCGCCGTCCAGGCGCACGTTCCCTTCCGCGATCAGCTGTTGTATGCGGGAGCGCGACAGACCCGGGAGGGCGGCGGAAAGGAAACGGTCCAGGCGCTCCCCCGACTGATCCGCGGGGACGGTGAGGCGGCGGTTGTCGGTCAATCCGTGGCCGGCGGTTACCAAGCCCTGGAAGGGATGCGCCCGGTTGGCTTGACCAGGACATCGACCAGGGCTTCGTTGAAGAAGTTGGTGCTTTGGGCAAGCTCGGGATCGACCCGTCTCCCGTAATACTCCCTCCCCTCTCCGATCTCCACCTTCAGCAGATCGAAGAGGTTGTCATTCGCAATCCCCTCCTCCACTTTCTTCGCGTTGTAGAGGGCAATGTCGGAAACCACAGCCCGCGCCACGCGCCTTGCTACTTCCGGATCCTTGATGACCACCATCTCCACCCTCCCCCGGCCGAACAGCCGGCCGCTTCCGTTCCCTGCCGCGAATCGATATCTTATCGCGCGCGGAACGCGACGTACATCTGGGACCCCTCCCGCATCAGCAGGACGGACACCAAGTTTCCGCGGCGGATGTCCCCTACCGTTTTCCGGTAGGCGTCGATGCCCGCCACCGGCCTCCTGTCGATGCGCAGAATAATGTCCCCCTCACGGATCCCGCCCTGCCAGGCTGCCCCCGACGTGTCGACGTAGCCGACCTCCACTCCGCCCTCGATTCCAAGATCCCGCAACAACCTTGCCGGAATCCCCTCCGCGGAAAGTCCCAACGCGTCCACCGCCGTCTTCCGGGCCCGATGGCGTGGCTCCATACTCTCCATCTCTCCAACGACCAGCTCCACCCTGGCGCGCTTTCCCTCGCGGAGAATCTCGAGGAAAACGGCGCCGCCAGGCGTTGCGGAAGAAACCTGCTTCTGGAACTCCTTGACCCCGGAGACGGGCTTCCCGCCGAAGGATGTGACGATGTCCCCGCCGCGAAGTCCTCCCTTTTCCGCCGGGCTGCGGGGTACGACCCGGCTTACCAGAATCCCCTTCTCTCCCTTCGCACCGAACGACTCCGCCAGGTCCCGCGTGAGGGCCTGGATCCCGACGCCGAGCCACCCGCGCCGAACGGTCCCGTGCCGCGCAAGCTCCTGCTCGACCGACATGACGGTATGTATCGGAATCGCGAAGCCGATCCCCTGCCCGGCGCTCACCATCGCGGTGTTGATCCCCACCACCTCCCCGCGTGTGTTCAGCAGAGGTCCTCCGGAATTGCCCGGGTTGATCGAGGCGTCTGTCTGGATGAAGTCGTCGGTCGACTCCACGCCCAGGTCGGTGCGTCCCGTGGCGCTGATCACTCCCACCGTGACGGTGCTCTCCAGACCGAACGGGTTCCCGACGGCGATTGCCCACTCCCCGACCTTCAGGCGGGTGGAATCTCCTTGCGCGGCGACGGGTAGCTTCGCGGTCGGCTGAATGCGCAGGAGTGCGATGTCCGTCCGGGTGTCGGCCCCGACGACGCGCGCAGGGAACTCGGAGCGGTCCCAAAGACGCACGATGATCTCGTCGGCGTCGCGTATGACGTGCTCGTTGGTGACGATAAGGCCGTCTTCCGCGACGATCACACCCGATCCGAGGGAGTTCTCGTGGTTCCCTCCGATTTCCTCCATCGGATCGGCGCCGGGGCGGGGTGAAGGCCCCCTCGCGCGCGGATAGGCGGTAACCGTCCGTATGTTGACGACGGACGGAACGGCACGTTCGACCGCCTTCACGAACGCCTGCTGCATGGAGGCAGCGTCCGCGGGGCCGGAGGGCGTCCCTCCTCCCGGGGAGCACCCTGCAATCAACACGGCCGCCAGCGCAAGTGCCCCCGGAAATCGCGGCATCATCCCCCCGATCCGCCGGCAGATGCGGGGTCATGTTCTCCGCTGCCGGGTTCCTTTCTTGAAGGAATCCTGATCTCCCTCGTGAAACGCACGTCCTTCTCTATCTGCCGGACGAGCTCCTCCACGCTCTTGAATTTCCTCTCGTCGCGGATCCGGTCGCGGAAATGCACCGAGATCTCCTGTCCGTAAAGATCGCGGTCGAAATCGAGCAGGTGGACTTCCACGCCAAGCGAGTTCTCGCCGAACGTGGGGTTGAACCCCACGCTCGCGACGGCTCGGCGTCGGACACCGGCGATCTCCGCGTCCACGACGTACACCCCTGGAAGGGGGATGAGCTCCTGCGTGAATTGGATGTTGGCGGTCGGGAATCCCATCTTTTTACCCCGACCTGCCCCCTTCACCACCGGTCCGGATATCCTGTAAGGGCGGCGCAAAAGCTCTTCCGCCTCCCGCACCCTGCCGGCGAGGAGCAGGTCCCGGATCCGCGTCGAGCTCACGATCAGGCCCCCGCGGACCAGCGGCGGCACTACCTCCACCTCGAACCCCAGGTCCCGGCCGATTTCGCCCAACGCCGCCGGGGTGCCGGTGCGGTCCCGTCCGAACGTGAAATCGTATCCCACTATCACGTGGCGCGCCCGCAACCTGCGCGAAAGGATCTCCCTTGCGAACTCCGCCGGCCACATCCGGCCCACGCGCCCGGTGAAGGACTCCACGACGAGCGTGTCGATTCCGAACCCGGCGATCAGGTCCGCCTTCTCCTCATGAGACGTGATCTCGTAGAAACGCGCTTTCGGAGAGAAGAACCGGACCGGGTGGGGTGAAAATGTAAGAGCGACCGACTGCAGCTCCGCCCCTCCGGCCCTTGCGACCGTCCGCCGGATCAGCTCCTGGTGGCCGATGTGGACCCCGTCGAAGTTTCCGATGGTCACCGCGGTGGCGGCCCTCGGAGAAAACGCGGAGGAGCCGTTCACGACGATCATCCGCCTTCCTCCCTTAAGAGTTATGATACTATACCCGGATTCCGGGGTTGCGCCGCAATTATCAGACGCACCACACGCGTCGGCGGTTCGCGCCGGATCGCCGGGTGACAGAATGAAAATCGTCCACAAATATCTCCTGGCCGAGTCCATCGGACCCTTCCTGATCGGCCTGTTCACATTCTCCCTCGTCATGCT
>JAGVHM010000020.1 GCA_020056545.1 bacterium | reverse complement strand
TCACGCCGAACCTCGCGGAGGCGACCTGCTTGATGCGGGACCGCATGCTGTCGCCGTTGGGAAGAGGAATGTAGCGCGCCGGGTCCTCCCCGCCCTCTCCGCAGTTGCTCCGCCCGCCTAGCCGGTTCATCGCGATTGCGATCGCCTCGTGGGTCTCCTTGCTGATCGACCCGTACGACATCGCCGCCGTGCAGAATCTCGGGAAGATGGCTTCAGCCGGCTCGACCTCCGACAGCGGTACGGGCTCACGCTTCTTGAATGAAAAGAGGCTGCGAAGGGTCGCCTTTTCCAGGGACTGGTCGTCGATCAGGCGCGTATACTCCTTGAAGACCGCGTAGTCGTTCGCGCGCGTGGCCAGTTGCAGCTTGAATATGGACTCCGCCGTCCAGAGGTGCTTCTCACCCCCTTCCCGGACCCTGTACACCCCGCCCGTCTCCAGGAGTTCGTGGTATTCCCCGTTCTTAGGAAATGCGCGGCGATGCCTTGCGGCGGTCTCCGTCGCGATTCCGAAGAGGTCGATCCCCTCGATGCGGGAGGCGGTTCCGCAGAAGAACCGGTCCACGAGGTGCCTGGTGAGCCCCACCGCCTCGAAGATCTGCGCGCCGAAGTATCCGCGCAGGGTCGATATCCCCATCCGGGAGAGGGTCTTCAGCAACCCCTTCTTGACGGCGGTGACGTAATTATCGACGGCGTCCCCCGGCAGGAGGGGCTTTTCCAGCTCCCCGGCCTCCGCCATCTCGCGGACGGTCGAATAAGCCACGTACGGGCAGATGGCGTTCGCCCCGTAGCCGATGAGCAGCGCGTAGTGCATCACCTCCCGGGCCTCGCCCGTCTCGACGATGATTCCGGCCTGTGTGCGAAGGCCCCTGCGGATCAGGTGATGGTGCAGTCCCGCGGTGGCAAGGAGGGAGGAAATCGGCGCCCGGTCCTTGTCGACGTTGCGGTCGGTGAGGATCAGAAGGGTTGCCCCTGCGGCGATGCACTTCTCCGCCTTGATGAAGACCGAGGTGAGGGCGCTGGAGAGGGCCCCCCCGTCTCCGTCGGCGGGGAAGAGTATGTCGATGTCCATCGCCGCGATGTCAGGGCGGGTGGCCCGGCGCAGCCGGACCATGTCCTCGGGCGTCAGGATGGGATGGGGGATCTTGAGCTGCCGGCAGTGCTCGGGCGTTTCGTCCAGCAGGTTCCGTTCGCGCCCCACGTAGCTAGTGAGCGACATCACGAGCTCCTCCCGCAGAGGGTCGATCGGCGGATTCGTGACCTGCGCGAAGAGCTGCTTGAAGTAGGAGAAGAGCAGTTGCGGACGGCGGGAGAGGACGGCCAGCGCCGCGTCGTCGCCCATGGAGCCCACCGGCTCCTGGCCTTGCGACGCCATCGGGGAGAGGATCATCTTCAGATCCTCCTCGGTGTATCCGAAGGCGTGCTGCTTGCGCCTGAGGACCGCGGGGTCCTCCTTCGGGATCTCAGGCGGCGCGAACAGCCCGCGAAGTTCGATGCGGTTGTCCTTCACCCAATGGCGGTACGGGCGCTGCCGGGCGATCTTCGCCTTGATCTCCCGGTCCGGCACGATCCGTTTCTCCTGCAGGTCGACCAGGAACATCCTTCCCGGCTGCAGTCGCCCGAGCCGCAGGATCCGGTCGGGCGGGAAGTCCATGACGCCGGTCTCCGAAGCCATGACGATCAGGCCGTCCTTCGTGACGGTGTACCGCGCGGGCCGCAGGCCGTTGCGGTCCAGGGTGGCCCCGACGTACCGCCCGTCGCAGAACACGAGCGCCGCCGGCCCGTCCCACGGCTCCATGATCGCCGAGTGGTATTCGTAGAAGGCCCGCTTGTCCTCGCTCATGTGGTACTTCGGGCCGAACGCCTCCGGAACCATCATCATCATCGCGTGCGGGAGCGACCGGCCCGCCATGACGAGCAGCTCCAGCGCGTTGTCGAAGATCGCGGAGTCGCTTCCCCCCTCGACGATGACCGGCTTGATCTTCGCGATGTCGGAGCCGAACGTCTCCGAAGACATCGTCGCCTCGCGGGACCGCATCCGGTTGATGTTGCCGCGCAGCGTGTTGATCTCCCCGTTGTGCGCGAGGAACCGGAAGGGGTGCGCCAGGTGCCAGGTGGGGAGGGTGTTGGTGCTGTACCGCTGGTGCACGACGGCGAAGGGGCTTGCGAACCTTTCGTCCTTGAGGTCGGGGTAGAAGGAATCCAGCTGCGAGCCGGTGAGCAGCCCCTTGTAGACCAGCGTCCTCCCCGAGAGGCTGGTCATGTAGAACTGGCTGGCGTCGCAGTCGCGGTACGAGGCGGTTTCCTTCTCCGTCCTGCGCCGGATGACGTAGAGCTTCCGCTCGAAGGCTTCGTGAGGAGTCGCTTCGCGGGAGAGGAAGCACTGGCGGATCTGCGGCCGGGTGGATCGGGCGAGCTCCCCGAGGTGCTCCGGGTTCACCGGGACGTCACGCCATCCGAGGACCGGACACCCTTCCTCCTTCGCGATCCGCTCGAGGGATTTTGCGCACCGCTCGGCGATGTTCGCATCCGTGGGCAGGAAGACCATGCCCGCGGCGTAGTCGCCCGGCGGCGGAAGGGAAATTCCGGCGCTGCTGCATACCTCGCCGAAGAAGGAATCGGGGATGCGCACCATCAGGCCCGCGCCGTCGCCCGTGGACTTGTCCCCTCCGAGCGCTCCGCGGTGCTCGAGGTTGACGAGGATCTTCACCGCGTCCTGCACGATGGAATGGCGTGCTTCTCCGTCCAGGCGGACCACGAATCCCACGCCGCATGCGTCGTGCTCGAACG
>JAGVHM010000017.1 GCA_020056545.1 bacterium | reverse complement strand
TCCACCTCGGAGACCTGCCCGCCGACATGCTGGCGGCCCCGGGCCACAAGGGACTGCTCGGCCCGCAGGGAACCGGCTTCCTTTACGTCCGGGAGGGAGTTCCCCTTGCGCCGCTCATCGAGGGCGGGACGGGGAGCCGTTCCGAAGAAGACCATCAGCCGGATTTCTATCCCGACGCCCTCGAGTCCGGCACGCAGAACAGCGTGGGGCTGGCCGGGCTGGCGGTCTCGCTTTCCTGGCTCCTTCGCAAGGGTGCCGATAACATCCGGAAAAAGGAGATGGGCCTGATTGCCGAGCTGATCGAAGGAATGGAGCGGATCCGGGGCGTGACGGTTTTCGGCCCGAAGGATGCTGCGAAATGCGTTTCCGTGCTGTCGTTCCTCGTGGAAGGTATGGATCCTGCGGAGACGGGACGGAGGCTGGAGAAGGGGTTCGGCATCCTGGTGCGCGCCGGGCTGCACTGTTCCCCCAATTCGCACAGGACGCTAGGGACGTTCCCCGAGGGGACGGTACGAGTGAGCCCGGGGCCGTTCACGACGCGGAAGGAGATTGCGCTGCTCCTGCGCGCGCTCCGGAAGATCAGCGCTTCCCGCCGCTGATCCCCGCCGCCACCCCTGACGCCCGGCTGAGAATGGCTGTCGTGGACCTCCCGGCGAGGAAACGCAGGGTCCGCACCGATCCGCCGCGCGCCTTGACGAAATCGGCCCCGACGATCGCCTTCCCTTTCCAGTCCCCCCCCTTGACCAGCACGTCCGGCGCCACGCGCTCGATCAGGTCCGACGGGGTGTCCTCCCGGAAGATAACCACATAGGAGACGAAGGAAAAAGACGCCAGCAGGTATGCGCGGTCCGCCTCTCCCTGGACCGGGCGCCCTTTACCCTTGAGCCTGCGCACCGAGGCGTCGCCGTTCACGCCGACAACCAGAACGTCGCCCAGTTCCGCCGCCTGGAGCAGGTATCGCGCGTGCCCCGCGTGGAGGATGTCGAAGCACCCGTTGGTGAAGACGATCCGCTTCCCTTCTCTTCTGAGGCGTGAGAAGACGGATGCCGTTTTCCCGGCGGCGATTATTTTTTTCGCCGGGTCGGCCTGTATGCGCGAACGTTCCTGTCCAGCGCGCACGGGATCCTCCTCCTGAAATCGACGGCAATGGATGGATCTACCACCGCGGTTGCCAGCCCCTCGTCCTCGCCGCCGAACGCCAGCCTCTCGCCGAGGGGAGACACTATCAGCGACCCGCCGGAGAACCTGAAGCTGCCCGATGCCCCGACGGCGTTGGCGGCCACGACGAATATCTGGTTCTCCACCGCCCGCGCCGTGTTGAGCAGCTCCCAGTGGCCTTTCCGGATGGAGGGCCACTGCGCGCTCACGCAGAGAAGGCCGGCATCCTCCAGGAAATATTTCCGCGAGATCTCGGGGAACCTGAGGTCGTAGCAGATCAGCGGCCCGATGTTCCCGAGATCGGTGCGCACCACTTCTGCGGCGGTCCCCCTCCGGAAGTGAAGGTGCTCGTCGGAAGGCTGGAACAGGTGCGCCTTCCGGTACCGCCCGGCGATCGCGCCTTTCCGGTCGATGACGTAAAGCGTGTTGCAGACGGATCTCCCGGTCCGCTCGGGGAGCGAGCCGGCGATCGCCATCCGCTTGTCAAAGGCGAACTTGCACAGGCTGCGCAGAATCTCGGGGGTGGTGTCGGACAGGACGGCCAGACGACCGTAGGCGAAGCCCGTGCTCCACATTTCCGGGAGCACGGCGAGAGACGCGCCCTGTTCGGCGGCTTGCCGTAAAAGAGCGAACGCCCGCACCGCGTTCGCGTCGACGTCTTCCATGTCGATGCGGAACTGGAGGGCGGCGGCCTTGAACGGACGAATCATGTTGTCTCCTGTGCAGTATGGATCAAGGGACGGCGCGCGCCACCGTCAGGACTACTATATGCCCGGCCCCCGCGGTTTTCAAGGCGAGGGCGCAGGCCTTCGCGGTGGCGCCGGAAGTGTAGACGTCGTCCAGGAGAAGGACGCCGGGTGGAGCGTGAAGTCCCGCCGGGACCGTGAATGCGCCTCGCACGTTTTCCTCCCTGTCCGCGAGCGGCAGGCCGGCCTGTGGCGTATTTCCGCCGGCCCTCTGCAGCATCCGCGGCGCAAACGGCCAGCCGGCGGCGCGCGCGAGCGCGGAACCCACGAGGCCGGGAAGGTTGAACCCGCGCCGGAAATATTTCAGCGGCATGATCGGGACGGGGACGACTACCGGCCGGAAACAGTCCGGGAAGCGGTCGGTCCACCTGCCCCGGATGGCTTCCAGCAGCCGTTCCGCCAGGGCCCCGGCCGGCAGCGCGCCGCGTCCGTACTTCGCCGCGCGGATCCCCTCGCGTACGCGACCCTCGTATGCGAAAAGGGAACGCGCGGTATAGAAAGGGGGCGAGGCCGCGCAGGCTGCGCATGGCACAGGTATGCCGGGACAGGACGCGTGACGCGTGAAGCCGCCGCAGGATGGACACTCCTGTCCGCCGTGGGCGACCCAGCTCAGGACGGATCCGGCGGAAAAATCCGCCTGGGAAAGCGGGAAAAGCGCGCCTAAGTGACGGATCCCGGTCAGGAACTCCCGGAATGCGCGGCGGGGAAACGGCTCATCCGGCCCTGTCCCCGCGTCACCGGATTGAAGCGGGGGAGGCGAAATCCCGCGTTCCGTGATCGATGGCATAGCTGTTCCAGGCGCAGCAGTCGGGACACCTTGGGGCCCACTTGATCGTGGCCTTCCCGCATTCTCCGCAGCGGAAGGGGATGAGATAGCGCCGCTTGTAGGCGAAAGCGCGCTGGTAGTGCTGGCAGGCGGATTCATAGCGGCCCCTCCGCCGGAACGCCTCCGCGAGGAGGATGTGGACCGATTCACGCTCAGGCTCCAGCGATTCCGCTTTCAACAACTGTTCCACCGCCTCGTCGTTCATCTCCAGGCGCAGGAAAAACTTCCCCATGAAGAGGTTGGCGTCGAAGTCGGAGGGGACCTCCTGCAGCAGGTCCGTATAGAACCCGATCACCGATTGCGGGTTTTCCGTCTCGACTCCGAGGTCCTCCAGCTTGATCAGGAAAACAGCATTCCGGGTCGCGCGGTAGCCCTTCAGCAGGAGGTCTGTGGCCTCCTGGATTCCGCCGCGCGACCGCATCCGCTCGGAAAGGGCGATATATGGCGCGCACAGCAGCGGGTGGTCCCTGACAAGATCCCTAAGCCTCCTTTCCGCGTCGTCGGTCTTTCCTTCCGCCATCCTTGCGGCCGCCTTCTCGTACCGAAGGGCGTCGAAGAACTCCTGGTCCCTTGGGGTCGCGGACTTCCCCTTGTGCTTCATGATCTTCTTCTGCATCGCGTATGCGGGCACCATTTCGTTGCGGAGGATGTGTATGTCCCGCAAGCCCTCCCAAGCCCGCGGGTTTTCCCCCTCGGAGTCCTCGATGGCCTTGAGGAGCGAAAGCGCGTTGTCCAGGTCGTTCATCCGCCGGTAGAGGGCGGCAAGCCGGAAGAAGACGGACAGGTCGGAAGGATCGAGCTGCTTGAGTTTCGTCAGGGCCTTCACGGCCTCAAGGGAGTTTCCCCGCTCCGACTCGACGGAAGAGAACAGATCGAGGGCCTCGCGGTCGTCCGGATTCACGGAAAGACTTCGTTCCAGCTCCTTCGCCGCATCGTCGAGCATGCCCTTCTGGAATAGCTCCTGCGCCTTCGCCACGCGGGTTCGCGCGGCCTCCTTGCGCTGTTTCTCCCTGCGTTCCTTCCAGTTCTTCGAGGCGAGGGTCACGTCCTTCACAAGCGTGCCCAGGATCACGATCGCCGCGCCAAGCGAGAAGGAAAGGATGACTAGCTCGGCGACCGTGACGTCCATCTGGCCCCTGGCGGAGTAGAAGAACGGTATATGTTGGCCATTGAGAAGGGATATGTAGGCGAAACCGACCAGGATGACTACGAAGAGCAGGAAGAGCAGGCGGACGGCCATGAGCAGGATTCCTCCGGGTTATCGCTCCTCGGGGAGGGGGACCTCGGGTGCTGATCCCCACAGCCGGTCAAAGTTGTAGAAGTCCCTTACGCTGGAAAGGAAGACGTGCACGACGAAGTCGCCGTAGTCCAGGAGGGCCCAGCGTCCTTCGCGGATCCCCTCGAGACCGAGCGGACGCACCCCTTCCTTTTTCAGCGACTCCTCGATGTGATGGGCGACGGCGGTGACCTGCCGGTCGGAGGTGCCCGAGCATAGGAGGAAATAGTCGGTGAAGGAGGCACAATCCCGGACATCCAGTGCGCGGACGTCTGCGGCCTTCTTTTCCTGGGCCAGCCGCGCACACCGGAGAAGCGTTTCCTTAGTTCGCATTTCTCACCATGCTTCTGCTGCGACGGCGGATACGTGCATGTCTACTGCGTTGCGCTCGGTCGGGCTCCTCGGCGTAGTGTCAACTACGCCTCCGGTGCCCTCGGTCGCGACGCCTTGTATCCACGCCCGTCTCCACCGTCTCGCGACGAACCATGGCGAGAAAAGCGAACTTGTCGCTATGGTTGTCTTCCCTCCCCAGGCTCTAGATATAGCCCGTGTTCGAAAATATACCGCTCCACTTCCGGCGGTACGAGCCCCCGGATGCACTTACCCTTCCGGACTTTCTCTCGGATGGAGCTCGAGGATATCTCCAGGGCCGGCAGCGAAGGGCAGAAAAGCCTCCTGCCGCCGGGGATGCGGTAGCTTTCCCCGTCCCAACTATAGCAATGCGGCTCCTCTTTTTCAATACGCATGCCTGCCGGCACGGCAGGCATGCCTTCCGCGCCCCGACGGGGGAGGAGGATGAAGTCGCACGCCAGAAGGAGCTCCTCGTACCGGTACCAGGTCGGGATCTCGGCGAAGGCGTCGGCCCCGATCACGAAGAGGAACTCCGTGAACGGCTCGGCGCGCCGGAAATCCATGACCGTCAGGAGTGAGTAGGATGCTCCGCCGCGCCGAATCTCCAGGTCGGATCCTTCCATCCCGGGAAGGCCGGCAACCGCGGCGGCGACCATGGCCAGCCGGTGCCTGGCGTCGGTCACCGGCTGTTTCGGTTTGTGAGGGGGCTGGTGCGACGGGAGGAGCACGACCCGGGGCAGCCGCAGCGCCTCCTTCACTTCCAGCGCCATTCGCAGATGTCCGTTGTGGAACGGATCGAAGGTGCCGCCGAAGAGCGCCGCCGCTGTCCGCGATGGTTCCAATTATT
>JAGVHM010000210.1 GCA_020056545.1 bacterium | reverse complement strand
CGGGGGCATGTCGGAAGCTGCGGGGGCCTACGGATTCCTGACGCTTGCCGCCCTGGGGATCTCGCTCAGGGGACGCATCCGGAGGAGGAAAGAGTAACCGGCGCGTACGAAATCAGGCAGCGTTAACCTGGCGCAAGCCCGGGCGGGGAGTTGATCGGCTCCCTGCCCGGGCGTTTTTATTACCGCAGGATGTTCAGGGTGGGCTTGATGAGCTCCAGGAACTCCATCCGGGTCGACTCGCGAGTGCGGAAGACGCCCAGCATGGCGGACGTGACCGCCTTCGAGTTCGGTTTCTCCACTCCGCGCATCATCATGCACAGATGGAAGGCCTCGATGACGACCGCCACGCCGTGCGGCTTCAGCGTGTCCATGATCGCCGTGGCGATCTCCTGGGTGAGCCGCTCCTGGACCTGTAGCCTGCGCGCGTAGAGCTCGACCACTCTCGCTATCTTCGACAGCCCCACGATGTTCTTCTTCGGAAGGTATGCCACGTGGCACTTTCCGAAGAAGGGGAGCAGGTGGTGCTCGCAGAGGGAGAAGATGTCGATGTCCTTCACCGTCACCATCTCGTCGTACTGCTCGTGGAAAATCGCGCGCTGCAGGACCTCGCGGGGGTCCTGCGAGTAGCCGGAGGTGAGATACCCGATCGACTTCCGGAACCGCTCCGGAGTCTGCTTCAGCCCCTCGCGGTCGGGATCCTCCCCAATCTTGATAAGCAAGTTTCGAATGAGTTCCTGCATAATAAAGTCATCATATAGCACGATGCTTGCGGTCCGAAATGAAAAAGGGTCGGGCCGGACTTCTACGGGAAGCATGAATGCCGGGATAAGTGCAGGAGATGCGGACAGACGAAGAACTATTTGAACTCTACCGGGGAGGGAGCCGCGACGCCTTCGAAATCCTTTTCTCCCGGTATCACCGGAAGGTGATCCACTTCGCCTACCGTATGACGGGAGAGCAGGCGCGAGCCGAAGAGGCGGCCCAGGAGACGTTCCTGCGGGTTGCCAGGGCTGCGGGCACATGGCAGCCTACGGCGCGATTTTCCACCTGGCTGTACACGATCGCCCGGCGCACTACGCTCAACTACATAAGGGACGAGAAGGACGGGGGGGAAAAGGTATCCATCCTCCCGGGAGAGGAGGACAAGGACGGCCAGCCCGCTCCGCAGCTGCCGGGTCCAAAGGCGTTGAATCCGGAGGAGATGGCGTGGAGTGCGGAGGTCCGTGAGCGATTTGCCGCCGCTCTCCAGCGTCTGCCCGAAACGTATCGGGCTGCATTCGTACTGAACCGGGGGGAAGGCCTTTCATACGAAGAAGTGGCGTCCGTTCTTGGAATTACGGTTCAAGCGGTGAAAAGCCGCATCTTCCGGGCAAGGGAAATGTTGATGGAGTCCCTGGCGGAGATTCTTCCTTGAAACCATTTCTTCCGGGTCGGGTTTAAACGGAGTAGAGGGGAGATTCACCCATGAAATGCCTCGATTGGAAAGAGAAAATAAGCGGATACATCGACGGGGAAATATCCCCGGCGGAGGTCCGGGAGGTCGAGGGGCACCTGGAGGCGTGCGAATCGTGCCGAGCACTGGAGCGGAGGATGCGTGCGGTGGGGGGCGGAGTCGCGAGTATCGAAACGTCTGTATCAACGGACTTCCGCGAGAAGCTCTTCGCCCGCCTGGAGGCGGAGGAACTTCTGCCGCGCAGGCGCAGCCTCTTCGTATTTTCCCTGCGTTGGGCCGCTTTGCCGTTGGCGGCCGCCGCCGCATTCGGCCTGTTTCTGCTCGTCTCACCGGAAAAAGGCAGAGATGCGATCCTTCCGCAAGGTGGGCTTCCGCGGGTGGCGCAGCAGTCGCCGCCTTCTTCCGCGTCCGGAATAGAGCGGCCGGTCGCTACCGCGGCTGCGGTGCTGTCTCCCGAGGAACGGGAAATCGTGGCGCACCTTGAGGTTCTGGAAGACCCCGCGGCCCTTGAGGATCAGGGCGACGCGGATACTATCGAGATATTCGGGACGGCGCGCGGCAGGCGGGGATGAGGTCGATGGTTATGGGCACAGCCGGGAAGACGGTCGTATGCGCGTGGCTTGCGGCGATGTCGGCGTGCATTGCGTTCCCTCGTGCGTCCGCGGCGCAAGCACGTGATATGGGCGCGCGCCAGGATGAGGTCCGCATGGAGCGGGGCGGGGAGATCACCCCGGAGAAGATGGAGCGTTGGCGCCGGATGTCGCCCGAGGAAAAGGAGCGCGTAAGGGAGAGGTACAAACGCTGGAAGGATCTGCCGCCGGAAAAGAGAGAACGGATTCTCGAACGCCGGCGACTGTGGCGGGAGCTCCCCGAGGGAGAGCGCGACTTCCTGCGGCAGCGGCGCGAGATCTTCCGCGATGCGCGGCCCGAAGAGAAGGTTGTCATAAGGAAATTCTTCGGGCGCTGGCGGGAGCTTCCCCCGGAACGCCGCCAGACGCTGAAGCGCAAGATTGCGGAGTGGCGCGGGATGCCCGCGGCGGAACGGGACGGGCAGATGGGGGACTGGCCGTTTTACGGGAACCTTTCACCCGACGAGCAGAAGGTCATCCAGCGGTTCCTGTTCTCGGACCCATCCACCCCACAGCCCGGCCCCCGCCGCGATAGGCGAGGTCCTCCGGGTGCGCCTCCCCGTCCGCCCGGTGACTAGCCCCGATCCGCGGGAGACGTGGATGCGAGCCGCGCTGCTTGAAGCGCGGAAGGCGGCAGCTGCCGGAGAGGTCCCCGTGGGCGCCGTGGTCGTCTCCCCCGAAGGGAAGATCCTTTCGCGGGCTCACAACCGTCCCGTCTCGTCCTGCGACCCCACCGCGCACGCCGAGATCCTTGCCTTGCGGAAAGCCGCGAAGAAGACGGGTAACTACCGGCTTTCGGGATGCCGGCTGGTTGTGACGATCGAGCCGTGCCCGATGTGCGCGGGAGCTTCCATCCACGCCCGCGTAGCCGAAATCCTTTACGGCGCCGATGACCCGAAGACGGGCGCTGTGCGCACCCTCTACCGGCTCGCCTCCGATCCCCGGCTCAACCACCGCGCTGCGGTGATCTCCGGCGTCCTCGCCGATGAGTGCGCCGCACTCCTGAAGGAGTTCTTCCGCACCAGGCGCACCTAAGAACCGGGACGTTGCTTAGAACTCAAAATGGGAAGGGTACCGGTTTGAAGACCGGGACCGCCCCGGTGTAGTCTGAGAGTTCTTAGGAACGTCCCGGTTCTGAGGTTGTCAGAACAGCGGGGAGAATATCCTGGCGGTGTCCTCCAGGAGCCGAACTATCCTGGGCCGGCGCCCGAACGCCGCCGGGTCCAGCTCGTAGGACCGGGAAAGGTCTGCGGCAAATCCCGCCGCAAGCGCTGTTATCTCCTTCCTGCCGTAGCAGAAAACCCCAAGCTCGAAATTGAGGAAGAAACTCCGGTAATCGACGTTGGAAGAGCCCACAACTCCGATGTCGTCGTCGACGATGAGCACCTTGGAATGCAGGTTGGTAGGATGATAAAGGTGGATCTTCACCCCCGCCGTCATCAGGTCGTCGAAATACGAGCGCCCCGCAAGCCAGACGGTTTTCAGGTCTGATTTTTCGGGCACGATAAGACGCACGTCGACCCCCCGCAGCGCGGCGTTCTCCAGGCAGGTGCCGATCGCGTCGTCGGGAACGAAATAGGGAGTCGCGATCCAGATCCTCCGACGGGCCATCGTGAACGCCGTGAACACTCCCTGGTAAATGGGACGCAACGTGCGGTCGGGTCCCGATGCGACGACCTGGAGTATCCCGTTCGGCGATTCCACGCCGGCTGGGGGAGAAAGGGAGGGGAACAGATTCCCTCCCGGCCTGGTCTCCTCCGTGGCGAACGCCCAGTCGTC
Organism: bacterium; assembly: GCA_020056545.1. Taxonomy (GTDB): domain Bacteria; phylum Desulfobacterota; class Deferrimicrobia; order Deferrimicrobiales; family Deferrimicrobiaceae; genus JAENIX01. The sequence continues at coordinate 274 of JAGVHM010000210.1, read as the reverse complement.
CAGGAAGATCGCCTGCAGATCGCGGACCGCCGTTCCCCGGATCACCACGGCGCTGTCCCGCCACAGTCCAGGCTCCTCCCGCGGGGACATGTACCGTTTCCCGATGTTCATCCCGCCGGTGAAGGCCGTTTGCCCGTCGGCGATCAGGAGCTTGCGGTGGTTGCGCAGGTGAGCCGACCACTTGCGGTGGAAGGGGAGCGCGGGGAGGAATTCCGCGACCTCGCCGCCCGCTTTCCGCAGCGGCCGGACGATCTGGTGCAGCGCTCTCCAGGAT
>JAGVHM010000146.1 GCA_020056545.1 bacterium | reverse complement strand
GTCGGTCTTCGAGAATGTCCAGGTGGCCCTTTTCTCCCATCACGGGACGAGTAAAAATCCCCTCTCTCTGGCGCGCAGGTTCACGCGGATCGGGGAAGAAGTGCTGGCCATCTTGGAGCAGGTGGGGCTTGCGGAGAAGTACGAAATGTCGGCTTCGGTCCTCTCCCACGGGGACCAGAAGCGGCTCGAGATCGCCATCTCGCTGGCCTCCCGCCCGAAGCTGCTGCTCCTCGACGAGCCCACGGCCGGGATGTCGCGGTTCGAGAGCCGGGAGACCGTCGCCCTTCTGCAGAAGATTTCCCGGGAGCAGGAGCTGACGCTGGTCTTCACCGAGCACGACATGGACATCGTCTTCGCCATCTCGGAGAAGATCATGGTCCTCCAGCAGGGTGCGGTCATCGCCGACGGGACTCCGGCGGAGATCAAGGCGAACCCCGAAGTCCGCAAGGCGTACCTCGGGGAAGAAATCACGGAGAGTTGAATCCATGGCGTTTCTCGATCTGAATTCGGTCAACACCTATTACGGACGAAGCCACATCCTGTTCGACGTCTCGCTTTCCATCGAGAAGGGGGAGGTGGTGAGCCTCCTGGGCCGAAACGGGGCAGGGAAGAGCACCACGTTCCGCTCCATCATCGGCCTGACCCCCCCGCAGTCGGGCGAGGTGGTGTTCAAGGGGGAAAAGATATCCGGGTTGCGTGCCTTCCGGATCTGCCGGAAGGGGATCGGGTTCGTGCCGGAGGACCGAAGGTGCTTCCCGGACTTGACGGTTCTTGAAAACCTGGAGGTCGCGATCCGGAGGGAGAAGAAAGTCGCCTCCCCCTGGACGGTCGAGCGGATCTACGCCATCTTCCCCGGTCTGCGGGAGCGGGAGAAAAACCTGGGGTCCCAGCTTTCCGGCGGGGAGCAGCAGATGCTCACCATCGCGCGCACGCTGATGACCAATCCCGAGGTGCTGCTCCTGGACGAGCCGTCCGAGGGGCTCGCCCCGCTGATCGTCGCGCTCCTCGCCGAGATGATCCTCCAGATCCGCAAGGAGGGCGTCACGGTCCTTTTGGCCGAGCAGAACCTCCATTTCTGCGCCAAGGTGTCCGACCGGGGGTACGTGATCGACAAGGGCTCCGTGAAATACGAGGGAACGATGTCCGACCTCCTGACCAACGAGGAGGTCAAGGAGAAGTACCTTGCCGTATGATATCGGCGGGTGCCCTGCCGCTATCCCTTCCGGTTTTCCTCCGTGAACGATTTCAGGGCGTTCGCCGAAGAGGCGTTTTCGCTCTCGGGGATCTCCGCCAGGCCCGAGGCTCTTTCCGGGGTCCGGGTCGTCGAGCTGGCCACCCGGATCTTCGGGCCCGCGACCACCGACTACCTCGGGGAGTTCGGCGCGGAGGTAATAAAGGTGGAGCTGCCGCTGAAGGGAGACCTGATGCGGTACGTCGCGCCCGAGGGGTACTTCTGGAAGGACGTTTCGCCTGCCTTTCTTCCGCTGAACCGGAACAAGCTCCACGTGGCGATCGATGTGCGGCTGCCGGAAGGGAAGGAGCTCTTCACCCGGCTCGCCGAGGCGTCGGACGTGGTGCTGGAGAACCTGCGCGCGGGGACGATGGACGAGTGGGGGATCGGGTACCTGCAGCTCAAGGAACGGAACCCGCGGCTCATCTACGCAGCCAATTCCGGCTTCGGCCAGTGGGGTCCGTATTCCCGGGGACGCGCGTCCTACGACGCGACGGCGCAGGCCGTATCCGGCTTCTCCGCCATCACGGGGTTTCCGGACCAGCCGCCACTTAAGGCCGGCTTCTGGGTCGGGGACTACACCGGAGCGCTCTTTTCCGCCATCTCCATACTCGCGGCGCTCTTCGCGAAGCGGCGGACCGGCGAGGGGCAGATGATCGACGTCTCGCAGGCCGAGACGATGATCCGCACCCTGGACTGGACGTGGCTTTACGCGGGGCTCACGGGACGGGATCGGCAGCGGGCGGGGAACCGGGATGTCCTCCTCCCCCCTTCGGGGATCTACCGGTGCGCCGACGGTTTCATCGCCATCTCCGCCAGGGATGGCGGGGAGCGTACCGCCCTGGCAAAAACCCTGTCCTCCGATCCGCACGGGAACGAGGAAGACCTGACGCCGGAACGGGTCGACGTCTTTGCATCCGTCCGGACGAGCGCGGAGATCCTCAGTCTGTCCGAGGAGGCGGGATTCTCCGCCGCCCCGGTTACGGGGGGCCGCGAACAGTACCACGACCCGCACCTTCGCGCGCGCGGAACGGTATGGGAACTCGACGATCCGCTGTACGGCCGGATCGACGAATTCGGGCCGGCCCCGAAGCTTTCGGAAAGCCCCGGCCGCATCAAATGGACCGCCAAGCCGGTCGGCTACCATAACGAACAGGTCTTCGGCGCCCTGCTCGGGATGTCGTCCGGCGAGATAGATGAACTTGCCCAGAAGAAGGTCATCGGGAAGTGGGCCGACGTTCCCGGAGCGAGGCCGCCCAGTGTACCGTCTCTAGACGGTGCACTATAGATGAACAGGCGAAGAAGGCAGGCGCAAAGGTGGTGACGGAATGAGCCGTTATCCCGACCTGATGAAGGAGGCGACGGATCCACGCAAGGCGCCGGACAAGCCGGAGGCGCTCGCCGGCGTCCGGGTCCTGGAGTATTGCCCAGGCCATTTCGGCGGGATGGTGGCGGCGTCGATGCTGGGGGAGTTCGGGGCCGAGGCGATCAAGGTGGAGCCGCCGGGAGGCGATCCGGCACGGGCGTACACACCCGAGGGGATGACGATCGGGGGGACCGGCCTTCTTTTCCTTTCCGAGGCGCGCAACCGCAGAT
>JAGVHM010000193.1 GCA_020056545.1 bacterium | reverse complement strand
GTAGTCCCCGATGTCGATCCGTTTCCGGTCCGGCGGGAAAGAGCGTACTTGGAACTCCCCTCCGCCGTTTGCCCCGACGAGCAGTTCCGCAAGCTCCTTGAGGCTGACAGGACGCTCGCCCCCCAGGTTCAGCGCCTTTCCGTTGGATGCATCGCTGACGGCGGACAACAGAAGCGCCTCCACCGCGTCGTCCACATAAGTGAAGTCCCGAAGCTGGTCCCCGTCCCACACTTCGAAAGGCTTCCCCTCTAACAGCAGTCGTATCCAGATGCCGAGGAACGTCTGCCGGGCGTCCTTCACGCGCATCCGTGGTCCGTACGTGTTCGTCAGCCGCAAGGCGCAGGACCGGATGTCGTAGACGTTGTTGTAGAGGATGTGGTACCACTCGCCCGCCATCTTGTTGATCCCGTTGACGTCCACGGGACGCAGAAGGTGCTGTTCATCTACAGGCAGGTAGGCCGGTTTCCCGTAGATCTGGCGCGTGCTCGCGAAGACGATCTTGACGTTCGGATTATATCGGCGGCAGGTCTCCAGGATGGCAAGCTGGGCACGACAGTTGATTTCGAGATCCGTGTAAGGATCGGCCATCGAGTCCATGTGGCTCGTCTGGCCGGCCAGGTTGAAGATGAAATCCTGCCCCTGGACAAGGACCTTCATGCTATGCACGTCGCGCACGTCCGAGATGTTCATCTGGACCTTATCCCGGACATCGAGGAGGTTGAACAGGTTGCCGCCGTACTCCGGGATCAGGCTGTCGACGATGGTTACGCTCGCGCCCAGGCCCACGAGGCGGATGGCGAGGCTCGAGCCGATGAACCCCGCTCCGCCGGTGATGAGGATCCTCTTTCCCTGGAATCCCATCCGTACCGATTCGGGTATGGTCATGGCAGTCCTCTCGGGAATCTATGCATCCGGTTTCCGAATGAACAGACGCCGAATCTTCCTGGATATCGAGCGCCTCTCCCTCAGTCCCTTCTTGATGCCTCGAATCGCCGCATCCCTCAAGCGCCGTGACACGGCGTCCTCTCCGAAACTTTTCCCGTAATCGGCGCAAAGGTCGAGCACGAAGGCGTATTTCCGGTCCAGAAGGGCGAACACGCCCAGCAGCAGATATTCGCGCCTGGTCGCGCCCGATCGGGCAAGCCAGGCAGGGGTCCGCAGGTATCGCAGCTCGCAATACGCCGGGCTTCCACGTACCGCTTTCTGAACGGTCGATAGGGTGACTTTCGGGTCCGCCGGCGTCAAATCCCGGATCGTGGTTCTCCTTGCCCGGACGGCCACGCCGACGTTCATTTCCGAGAGCCAGAAGCCGTCTCCGGTCAGGTGCCGGTGGGAATCGACCATGAGGTCTTCCCCGCGGTAGGCGTCGATCAGGCCCGGCTCGATGTCGAGCGCCAGAACGCGGGAACGGATCTCCTCGGGAAGGCTTGTGAAGATCCGCAGGTCCGTCCCCTGGGTATCCGCCTTGAGCCAGTCGATCCCCGGAAGGGACAGGCGCGCCACGACTTCCGCGAGCGTGACGGCGGGGACCATCTTCGTGGCTTCCACTTCGAAGAGGTCCGAGAAGAGATAGTCCGATAGCGCTTCCGTATCGGGGGGGAGGGTGCTCGAGCAGTAGGGCGACTTCGTGAAATGGAACTCCGCCTGCCCCCCGCCTTTGTACGCAACAACGGCCTCGTTCACGATGACCGACCTGGCGAATCCCTCGCCTGTCGTTTCCCGCATCTCCCGCAGGTCCGGGTCGAACCCCACGAATACGGATTGCGGGGCGATCCGGCCCCATATCTTCGGCGGATCTCCGGAGGCGCCGATGTCCACGAGGACAGGGCCCGGGACGATGTCCCGGACGAGCTCGGAGATATTTTTGTCCACGTTCAGTTTTCCTTCCGGCAAAGATACGTTCTCGTGACGAAGGTCACACCCTTCTCCGCGGGCAACGGGGCGCTTCCCATGTCGAACTTCTCCACGACCGTAAGGCCCGCGGCGTCGAATGCCGCCAGAAGTTCGCCCTCCCCGAACACGATTTCCATGCAACGCACGCCGTAGGCGTCCTTAGTATAGTAGATCGTTGGGCCGTCCTTTACGGGAGTCCTGTGGAAAACGACCCAGTCGCGGGCCGCGCGCGCAGCCTCGGCGATCGCCTTCCCGTATTCCGCGATGTGAAGGATGACGCAACCAGAGATGAGCACGTCGCACGCGCCGTCCCGGAGGGGCAACTCCGTGGCGTTCCCCGCGATGAACGGGGTTCCGGGGTAATGCCGGCGGCCCTGGGCGAGCAGGGCCGTGGAATAGTCGATCCCGACATATCGGATCTCCGTGCCCAGGAGGTGCCGAAGGACCTCCCGATAGTAGCCGCTGGCGCACCCCACTTCGATCATCATCCCGGCCTCGCACCCCGTCCGCCGGACGGCATCGGCCAGCGCGCGAAAGGGAGGAACGACATCTCCTTTGCGCATCCGCGCCAGTTCCGAATCGACCAGCTTGCGCTGCGACGACGCGATCGAAGGGTCCTTCCAGGCATTCTCGAATCCGGTGCGCGCCGCTTCCCCCTGCACCAGTTCGAAATTCGCGGATATCGGAACCTCGTTTTTCCCGCCCTTCCGACTCTTCAGGAATCCTCTGATATTATCTTTTATCCTTCGACGCTGACGGCTGACCGACGCCTTGAACCGGTAGAGGGATGCGAGTCCCCCGAGGGCGATGCGTCCGGCCGCGTACCCTTGATCCGCCAGCAGCGCATCGATATCCTCCGTTCCCCTTGTTGTGATTCCCAGGTGCTTCCCCGTGCGGACCGCCTCGACCATCGCCGCCGCCTGCGGGGGTTGGTCGCCGGGAAATCGTTCGAGCCAGCTCAAGTGCTGATACATCATGTGGACCCGGTAGGGTTTCGCGAGCGAGAAGAAGGAATCCCGCATCCATCCGTCCAGCGCGGAAAAAACCCCCAGCGGGTTGGACGTCTTGTAATACTCGCACTTTTCCTCCACCTGTTTGGGGAAAAGCAGTTCGTAATGGTACATGCGGATACCCATCCTGGCCGTCTCCGCACCTGAAACCCATTTGATCTTCCGAAGGTCCCTGCCGCGCTCGTCCAGCACGGTGGGAGGACGGTGGATGGAATACCGGTAGCCTGGTCCCCACGCAAAGAGGCGGTGAAAATCGTGAGCGCCCTTCTGGAGGTAAAGGCTGTCCGAGAGGAATTCGAGGCCGCCCCAGAACGTCAGGACGCGAAAGGTGACCGCCTTTATTCCGGGATCCTTCCGCAGCATCCCGATGACGAGTTCCATGTCCCGGGGGAGGTAAAATTCGTCCGAGTCGATCTGCCAGAGGTAGTTTCCCGTCGCGCGTCTCGCGTACGCCTGGGACATCTCGTCCTTTTCGGTCCAGAATCCGTCCGGTTTTCCCTCATCCTCCGCCGTGACCACGAGCAGCTTTCCCTCCGGGTCCTCTTCCTTCCGGAAACGCCGCAGGGTTTCCAGCGTTCCGTCCCTGGAATGGCCGTCCGGCGTCGCGATCCCTTTCGCGGAGGGGGCCGCCCCCTCCACGACGATTATCTGGTGGGCGAAAGGGTACAGGGCCCGAAGGTTGTACAGTACAAACGGCTCCCCGTTCAGGACGATCATTCCGAAAGTGATCTTCGGCCCCGTGGTTACCATTGTCTGCCTGTCGGTTCCTTCCGATTGCATCTCTTCATCGCACCCTGGTGAAAATGTCGGTTACGGTGAACCATGCAAGCGAGGGGACGGCTCCCTGGAACCGCGTTGCCGTGTAGCCATCAAGATAGGAATGGGTGTTCCGCGTATAGTAATCCCGATCCGCATTGTCCAGAACCAATAACCCTCCGACCTTTACCTTTCCGGCGCTGTGCTTGATGCAGGATGGCCGTGCGCGCCCGTCGATCAGGACGATGTCGAAGCTCCCGTCCGGGAAAGAGTCGATCTGGGAAACGTATTTCCTGAAAGAGTGCCCGGCGAATTTATCGTCATCGGACCGGTAGGAATGCGGATCGGCCGGGTCCGGCAGCTCCTCCGGAGTTACGACCGGCTCCGGAGGGACCAGTCGATAATCCAGGGAAAACGATTCAGGGATAAGGCCCCTGACCCGTCCGTACCATT
>JAGVHM010000199.1 GCA_020056545.1 bacterium | reverse complement strand
GAAGATGAATCTGGTTATTCGGCAGGGATTGATGGATCAACAGTAGAACTCAGGACCGTCCCAGGTTTTAAAAAGGAAAAGGAGGAAGAAATGGCGGACAAGGTATTCATCTTCGACACGACGTTGCGGGACGGGGAGCAGGTACCCGGTGCCAAGCTCGCCAAGGAGCAGAAGGTGGAGATCGCGAGGCAGCTTGTGGCCCTGAACGTGGACATCATCGAGGCGGGGTTCCCGGCGTCCTCGCCGGGGGATTTCGACGCCGTGCGCACGGTCGCGCGCGAGGTGAAGGGCCCAGTGATCACGGGGCTGGCCCGGGCTGTCCGGAAGGACATCGATACCCTGTGGGAAGCGGTCAAGGTCGCGAAACGCCCGCGCATCCACACGTTCCTTGGGACATCCGACATCCACATCCAGAAGAAGTTCAAGTCCGACCGGGACAAGATCCTCCAGTGGTGCGTGGATACGGTCAAGTACGCAAAATCCCTCTGTCCCGACGTGGAATTTTCCACCGAGGACGCGGCGCGCACCGACTTCGAGTTCCTCTGCCGCAGCGTGGAGGCGATAGTGAAGGCCGGGGCGACGACGATCAACGTCCCCGACACGGTGGGATACGCCACGCCGCAGGAGATGGCCGAGCGGATCCGCCGCCTGAAGGAGAAGGTTCCGGCGCTGGATAAGGCGGTGATTTCCATGCACTGCCACAACGACCTTGGATTGGCCACGGCGAACACGCTGGCGGGGATCCTGGCCGGCGCGCGGCAGGCCGAGGTGACGGTGAACGGGATCGGCGAGCGGGCCGGGAACGCCGCGCTGGAAGAGGTGGTGATGGCGATCCGGACCCGCAAGGAGGTTTTCGGCCACCTGTACACGGACGTGAAGGCGAAGGAGATCGCCAAGACGAGCAAGATGGTCTCCGCCCTCATGGGGCTCCCGGTGCAGCGGAACAAGGCGATCGTCGGGACGAACGCATTCGCGCACTCTTCGGGGATCCACCAGGACGGGATCCTCAAGGACCGTTCCACCTACGAGATCATCCGGCCCGAGGACGTCGGGGTCACGGCACATACGTTCACCCTGACGGCCCGCTCGGGGAGGGCGGCGCTCAAGCACCACATCTCCTCCTTCGGCCACTCGCTCACCGACGCGCAGCTGGACGCGGTCTACCAGAAGTTCCTCGCGGTGGCCGACAAGAAGAAGGAAGTGAAGGTCGAGGAACTCGAAATCCTCGTGCAGGAGGAGCTGTTCAAGGTGCCGGAGACATACCGGCTCGAGCACATCCAGGTCCTGTCGGGCACCCAGGCCACGCCGATGGCGGCGCTCCGGGTCCGGCGCGGCGGCGAAGTGGTCGAGGAGGCCTCGACGGGAAACGGTCCGATCGACGCGGCGTACAAGTGCATCGAGCGGATCGTCGGGCACGAGTTCACGCTTTTGAACTTCGGCCTGAACGCGGTCACGTCGGGCGAAGACGCCATCGGGGAAGCGACGGTCCGGATCAGGACCAACGGGACGATCTTCGCGGGCGCCGCAAGCTCGACGGACATCATCGAGGCCGCGGTCAAGGCATACATTTCCGCCATCAACCGGTGGGTCGCTTCGGAGAAGCGGGAGAAGGCCGCCCGCAAGGGGAAGCGAAAATCCCGGGGGAAGGCGCCGGCCCCTTCGCTTTAGCGTTTACGTCTTTTAGGTGTGGTTCGACGCCGCTTGTACTCTTCCCGGGGAGGGGAGAAGGCGTCGAGCGCCGCTACCCCCTCGGGACCCGCCCTTGCGGAATGCCGCACGCCTCCGGGGACGAGGTACATCTCGTTTCCGGAGAGCAGTGTCGTCTTACCGCCGACGGTGAGCTCCATCGTACCCGATACCAGCATTCCCATCTGCTCGTGCGGGTGGGAGTGCTCCGGTACCGCGGCGTTCGGCTCGAGGAGGACGAGGGAGAGCATCAGCTTCTTTCCCCACGCGATTTTCGCGGAGACTCCCGGCGCAAGCGGACGCGGGTTCATGTCCGGTGGGTTCCAGATCCGTTTCATCTTCGTTCCTCCCTTCCTTTTACCGCTGGGGATCCGGCAGGACGTAGCCCGCATCCGGCATGACCAGCGCGGGCGGAAGTTCGCCGAGGTGCCTGCGGGCTTCCTCCACCGCCGCCTGGAGGGAGGCTGCAGGAGTCATCCCCATCCGCTCCACGTCCTCCGGGCGCAGGGAGGAAACCAGGATGATGCGGCAGGCCTTCGCCTTTACGAAGGCGGCATGCGCCGTCTGGCCGTAGATCTGATAGTCGGCCCGAAGCTCCTTCTCCATCTCCTCCGGGTTTCCGAACCGGAACCACGGCAGGAACTCGGGGCTGCCGAATCCGTCGGGGCATTCCGCCAGAAGTATCATGACCCCTCCGGGTTCCATCGCCAGGAACGCGTGGTCCATCGCCTTGTGCGACTGGATGAAGTTGATGTCTTTAGGGAACCCCCCTGCCGAGGCGATGACGAGGGGGTATTTCCGGGGGATGCGCACCCGGTAGATTTTCGCGTACCGGGCGCACCCTTCCTCGTGCGCCTTTTGCCAGTGTCCGGCGACCGTGTCGAACAGGTTCTTCTCCGGGGTGAGAAGCGTGTTTACCAGGAACGCCGGCGGGGCCATGGAGACGGCCTCGATGATGTCCTGATGGACCGGGTTCCCAGCGAGGATGCCGGGGCGGGCCAGGGGATGTTTCCCGGGTCCCTCGGTCCGGAAGATGCGATAGTGGGTCGCCTCCGCGGTCTCCCGGCCGGCGCACCCCGGGACGAGGGTCTTCCTTCCCCCGCCGAAGCCGGCGAAGTAATGGAAGGATATGGTCCCGGTCAGGACGATCCGGTCGTGTTCCATCAGGGAACGGCACAGAAGGACCGGCGTCCCGCGCGAGGTGGTCCCCACATGGACCGTTTCCCCGTCCGGGTCTGACTGCTCCACGCGAACCCCCGAGGAAATCTCCGGCCCCGCCACAGTCCGCAGTTCCTCCGGCGAAAGCGCTCGATGCATCCCCCGCGCGACGAAAAGGGTGACCCGCTTCCGGGGGATTCCCGCCGCGTCCGTCTCCCCCAGGAGAGGGGTGAGGATTTTTTCCGTCGCGCTGTAGCGGGTGACGTCCGAGATAGCCACGGCGACGGAGTCTCCCGGCTTGAGCATCTGCCGGAGGGGGAGAGAGCCGATGGGCCGGGCGATCCGCTGCTGCAGGAACTTTTCCTCCGAAGGAGGCAGCAGAGGGGGGCGCGCCGAGAGGAGATGCATGATCCTGAAAAGATTTTCCTGCAGGGGGAGCCGGGACCGGCCGTAGTTCAGGAGGAAGGGATGTTTGCCGCCGGAGTCCGAAGGACGGCGCGATGGATTCATTTCTCGTCTCCTCCGGGGGGAACTCGTCCGGCAAGCATATCATGAAGACTTGGCACGAAAAGATAAGACTTGACACGAAAAAATATTTCGTGCTACCTAGAAGCAAGCCGGTGGTAGCACGATTTTTAAATTCATGGCACCATCGGGACGCGAAATCGAACGGAACCCCGGAGGCGAGTCCGCATGCACATACCCGACGGATACATAGGACCCGTGACGTACGGATCCTTGTGGGCCGCGATGGTTCCGGCGTGGGGATACGCTTCCCGGCGGATGAAGGATACCCTCCAGACGTCGCGGATCCCCTCTCTCGCCATGGGTTCGGTCTTTTCCCTCGCGGCGATGATGTTCTTCCTCCCGCTGCCCGGGGGGACCACCGGGCACGTAAGCGGGACGACGGTGCTGGCGATCCTGTTGGGGCCGTGGGCGGCGGTCCTCGCCGTTTCGGTCTCTCTTCTCATCCAGGCGGTGGTGATGGGGGACGGCGGAATCACCGCCATCGGGGCGAACTGCTTCAACGTCGCCCTCGTGGGGTCCCTCGCCGGGTACGGCGCTTACAGGGCGATTCTCCGCGTCGCGGCCTGGTTCGTGCGCACGGAAACCGGCGAGGCCCGGGAGGACGGCCCTCCCCTTTCGGTGCGCCTGGTCGCCGGAGGCGTCGCGGCCTACCTCGCCATCAATCTCGGGGCGTTTTTCGCTGCGGTGGAGCTTGGGCTTCAGCCCTGGATCTACCGCGGCCAAGCAGGGGCGGCCTACTTCCCCTTCCCGCTTGAAGTGGCCATTCCCGCGGTGATGCTTCCCCATCTGCTTGCGGTCGGCATGCTCGAGGCGTCGGTCACCGTGCTGGTGCTGTTTTTTTCCCACAGGGTCGAGGGGTCGCTGAAAGCGTTCGGCAAGGCGTGCGTCGTTCTCATGATCGGAGCGTCGGCCCTGCTCCCGGCGTCCGCATGGAGCCACGAATACTGGATCGAGAAAAGGGGAGACGGGTATGCCGTGGTTTACGGCCACGGCGACAAGCGTCTTGAATACGACCCCGCGAACGTCAAGAAAATCATCGTCATGGATGCGGAAGGGAAACCGGTCCCGTTTCGCCGGCAGGTCCAGGGAAAGGTACTGCTGGTGCGGCCCGAGCGGCAGGCGTGCCTGATAGTGGCCGACCTGGATTCCGGCTACTGGTCTAAGACGATTTACGGCTGGAAGAACCTGCCCAAACGGAAGGCGACTCGCGTGGTGGAGGCGAACCGGCAGCTCCACTATTCCAAATCGCTCGTGGCCTCCGGGGAGTCGGCGACCAGGCCCGTGGAGGGGATGCGCCTCGACATCGTCCCCCTGAAAAACCCGCTGGAGATGAAGGCGGGAGAGGCGCTCCAGGTCAGGGTGGTTTTCGACGGCAGGCCCGCGCCGGGCGCCGACATAGAGTCGGAGCACGGGAAGACGGCGGAGACGGACAGGGAAGGCCTGGCGAAGATCGCTCTGAAGAAAGGGCGCCAGCTCCTCACGGCCTCCATCAAGGTACCTCTCAAGGACGATCCCGACGCCGACTTCCTTGCATTGACATCCGCCCTGGCATTCGAGGTCACGAAATGACGCGACTCAAACGCCGCCGTCCCGTCGTTCCGGCGATTACGTTGCTGGTCCTGCTCGGAGCGGGCGGGGCATTCGCGCATTCCGTTCAGTACGCCGTCCAGCAGAAGGGATATGCAGTGCGGACATTCTATACGGAGAAGGACCCCGCGGCGTATTCCCGGTACGAACTGTACGGGCCGGGAGACAAGGAGCCGCACCAGATCGGCCAGACCGACCGGAACGGCTATGTCGGTTTCGTCCCTGACCGCCCCGGGATCTGGACGCTCCGGATATGGGGGGAATCGGGACACGGTTTCCACGGCGTGTCCACCGAGATCCGGGTGGGCGATGATTTGAACCTTGAAGGGTTCAGCAAGCCTCTCCTGGCGACACACACGAAATTCATCACCGGGATCGGGATCATACTCGGCATTTTCGGAGTCTACGCCCTGTGGGCCTCGAGGAGGGGCGGCACGGGCGAAGGGAGGAAATCATGACTTCTCTAAAGATGGGCATCATGAAGAGCAAGGTCGCCGCTATCGCCGTCCTGGCGCTTCTGTCCGCGCCTTCGGCCGCGCGGGCGCACCACGGGGGTGTGAGCATAGGCTCGGGCCCGGGGTCCCCCATCGAGACAAGCTCCCCCCTGACTCTGCCGCAGGGCGGCTTCGTTCTCTCGGCGCGTGTGGAGCAGGCGGCCTTCAGGAAATTTCCTTTCGCCGAGCCGGAGAACAAGACGTCGAACACCTTCATGAACCTCGGGCTGTCCTACGGCATCGCCCCGTATCTGACCGGGAGCGTCTTCGTTCCGTACTCGATCAAGAGACAGGACGGCTTCGACGGCGTGGGCGGTTTCGGAGACCCGAGGCTTCAGCTCTGCCTCGGCTTCAACCACGCTCCCGGCAAAGGGCTGGGCCTGAATCGGGCGGGGGATACCGCCGTCTCGCTTGAAGAGTCGAAGGCGACCTATTTCGGCGTGTGGCTTGCCGGGACGGTCCCGGCGGGAAAATACAGGAACATACGCCCGGGCGAGGCGGGACCGGACAAGGGGATGCAGCCCGGCTTCGGGAGCCCCGCCTTCACCGTCGGCGGGGCCGCGACGCGCTCCATAGCCGGTTCGTTCAGCCTGACGGCGGAGATAAGCTACGACGTATTCCTGAAGAAGAACGGCGCCGCGGGGCCCAATCTCCCGGATTCGTGGAAATACGGGAACGAGTTCAGGGCGAACCTCGCGGGAGTGGCCGAGATATTCGGCAAGCCGGGCGCTTTCCTCGAAAAAATCGACGGGGTGCTGGAGCTGAACTACCTCGGGCTCGCCAGGGACGAACTGAACGGCGTCGGAGAGGCGGCATCCGGAGGAAGGATCCTGTACCTGACGCCTGGGCTTCGGCTCTCGTTCCCGGGCTTGCGGAACGCGAACCTGGGGCTCGCCGTGAAGGTCCCCGCATGGAAGAAACTGAACGAACGGGACGTGCAGCAGGGCTCGGAGGGGCTGGAGAAGCACCGCTCCATCCTGACCCTGTCGTTTTTCTTCTGATGGGTGAACGATGAGTACGATACCGCCGTTCCTGCTCTCGGGGAGCTTCTCCCCTCCGCCCGGCCCGGACCGGAAGCGGGTGCGCCTCCCGTTCCTCGAGAAGGGGATCCATCGCCTCTCGACCCTCGTCCGCGAGGAATACGCCCACTGGGAGCTCGCCAGGCGGGACGGGCTGCTCCAGCGGATCGACCCGCGCGTGAAGGTCCTGTTCCTCGCGTTCTTCCTTGTGATCGTGAGCGTGAAGAGGACGGTCGCCGCCGAGGCCGCGATCGCCTTGTTCATCCTTGCCCTATGCGTTTTTTCCCGCCTCGACGCGATGAGGATATACCGCAGGGTAGTCGCTTTCGGCCTGCTCTTCGGGGTGCTGGTCCCCCTGCCTTCCGCGCTGAACGTCTTCTCGCCTGGAGAGGTGGTGCTTCCCCTGTTCCGGCTCGAGGGGCCATGCGTGTTCTGGATCTACCGGCTTCCGCCGGTGGTCGGGGCGACGCGCGAGGGGCTCGCCAACATGGCGCTTCTCGCGCTGCGGGTGGCGAACTCGATAGCCCTGTCCCTGCTGGTCCTCCACACGACCCCCTTCGCGGACATCGTGAAGGCGCTGCGGCTCTTCCGCGTACCCGACGGGCTGGTCGTCGTGGTTTCCCTTGCCCACAAGTACCTGTTCATCTTCGCACGCACCGTCGAGGACATGCACCGCGCCAAGCAGAGCCGCCTCCTGGGGGCGATCCGGAACCGCGAGGCGCGGAGGTGGGCCGCCGAGAGGATCGCCTTCGTCTACCGCAAGTCGCAGACGCGTTGCGAGGAGATATTCAAGGCGATGCTCTCCCGCGGATTCGCCGCCGATGCCCGCCTGGCCGCCGCCCCGGCCGTATCCGCCCGCGACCTTGCCGCGGGGGGGATGTTTCTGGCCGCCGGCGTCGTATTCCTGCTGCTGTGACGAAAGGAGCCCCGTTGATCGAGCTCAACGACATCCACTACGAGTATTTCGGGAAGATCCCCGCCCTTTCGGGAATCAACCTGTCGATCGGAGAGGGGGAGCGGTTCGCCATCATCGGGTCGAACGGGAGCGGCAAGTCCACCCTCATCCAGGTGCTGAACGGCCTGATATTTCCGACAAGGGGGACGTACCGGTTCAGGGGCCGGGATATCGCGGAGAAGGATTTGCGGGAAGCGGCGTTCCTGCGCTACTTCCGCGAGCGGGTCGGCTACGTCTTCCAGGAATCGGACGTCCAGCTGTTCTGCCCGACAGTCCTCGACGAGCTTATGTACGGCCCCCTCCAGATGGCGATCCCGGAACAGGAGGCGCGGGAGCGCGCAGCCGGGGTCATGCGCCTTCTCGAGATCGAAAAGCTTTCGGACAGGCCCACATTCATGCTGTCGGGGGGCGAGAAGAAGCGCGTGGCGCTCGGCTCCGTGCTCACGATGAACCCCGAGGTGCTCCTGTTCGACGAGCCGACCAACGGGCTCGACCCCAGGACCCAGGCGTTCCTCGTCGAGATCATTCTTGCCCTGAACGAAGCCGGAAAGACCGTGATCATCGCCACTCACGACCTTACGCTTGTCGACGATCTCGGAATGCGGGTCGCGCTTCTTTCCGAATCGCACTCGGTCGAGGCGGTGGGGCACTCGGGTGAGATCCTGCACGACCACGACCTGCTGCTTCGGGCGAACCTCATCCACGAGCACAGGCACTACCACGGACCGCAGGAACACAGGCACCGGCACTCCCACTACCTCTTCCACCATCACGAGCCGGACAAGGGGAAGTGACGCTGCCAGGGAGGGAACGATGGCGGGAATTACGCGCTTCGGCATTTCGATCGACGACGATCTCCTCACCGACTTCGACAGCCTGATCGGGCGAAAGGGATACGCCAACCGCTCCGAGGCGATCCGCGACCTGATCCGGGAAAGTCTCGTGCGGGAGCGGTGGGATCTCGGCACCGAGGAGGCGGTCGGCACCGTCACTCTCGTCTACGGGCACGATACGCGCGACTTGGACAACCGCCTTAACGAACTACAGCACGAGCATTACAGGGAGATCGTCTCCGCCCTCCACGTCCACCTGGACGCCCATCATTGCCTTGAGATCCTCGTCCTGCGCGGGAAGGCGTCCATCCTCAAAAAGATCGCGGACCGGCTCATAGGAACGAAGGGCGTGAAGCACGGCACCTTCTCGGCCACGGCGGAGGGGAAGTCGCTGAAGTAGCGCCGTCCCGGCCCCCCGCCTCCTACCGGCCGAGCTTTTCGGGGATTGGAAATTGGCGGCCGCAGTGGGGGCAGATGACGCTGTCGCCGGCCTGCCAGGAGCGATCCTGTTTCTTTGCGGTCGTCGCGCACGCTCCCAGCAGGAGAGCCGCCGACAGGAGAAGAACGAGGCACCATCGTGACATCATGCTTTCCTCCCGACCGTTTTCACGGGGATTGGCCGGAACTGCGGTAAGCCGGCCCATCAACATACTATAATGCAGGAGCAAGGATGCAAGCGAAGCGGCGGGGAGGCGGGATGGAAAACCGGGATCTGTTGCGGTTCGCGGAAGAAGTGGCCAGGGGGGCGGGCGGGATCCTCCGCAGGAACTACGGCAGGAAGCAGTCGATCCATTTCAAGGGAGAGATCGACCTGGTGACCGAAGTGGACCGCCAATCGGAGGCTTACATAATGGGAAGTATCCGGTCCGCCTTTCCCGACCATGGAATACTTTCGGAGGAGAGCTCGGAGATCCTGACCTCCTCCCCATACCGGTGGATCGTCGACCCTCTGGACGGGACGACCAACTACGCCCACGGCTATCCCTGCTTCTGCGTTTCGATCGCGGTGGAAAGGGAGGGGTCGCTGCTCGCAGGCGCAGTGTTCGACCCGCTGCTCGGCGAGCTGTTCACCGCGAAGCCGGGTGGAGGGGCGTTCCGCAACGGAGAGCGGATCTTCGTTTCCCCCACGGAAAAGCTGCGGCAGTCCCTGCTGTCGACGGGGTTCGCATACGACGTGAACACTTCCGCAGACAACAACCTGGACTATTTCCGCGAGTTCGTTTTCACGGGGCAGGCGATCCGCCGGGACGGGTCGGCGGCGCTGGACCTTTGTTACCTTGCCTGCGGGAGGTTCGACGGGTTCTGGGAGCTTGCGCTCAAGCCGTGGGACACCGCCGCGGGCCTGCTCATCCTTACCGAGGCCGGGGGGCTTGCGACTCGCCTCGACGGGTCGCCCTACGATTTCATCCAGCCCGACATCCTCGCATCTAACGGACTGATCCACGATCAGATGCTCGCGGTGTTGAAAAAGAGCCGGAGGGACGTTCCTTAAAAATTACGGGGAACGCTCCTGGTATCCTGGGAGCGCCCCCCGCGTCGATACGGGAACTAGTGCACCTGTTACTTCTTGATTCCCTCTATCAACGTCACCCCGAACTTGTCGTGCTGGAAGGGATGGACCGATGGGAACTTCGAAAACAGCCATCCGTGGAAGAGTTCCTTTCCTCCCTGGAACACCTCCACCTGGACTGCCGGGTTCTCCGGGTTGTTGGAGCTGGACGTGATCGAGTCGGCGCCCATCGCGAAGTGAGGCAGAAAATCGCCTGTCTTGACGACGAGGTCGGAATCCGGAATCTTGAATTCCGATTTCAGCGGGACGTCGAACTTCTTCTTGGACTTCTTCTCCTTGTACTCCACTTCGATCTTGACGGCCTTCCAGGCGTTTTTAACGGTTTCCGGGACGACGACCTTCTTTTCGGGGGCGCTTCCTGCGGGGTGCATTCCGCCGGGCTGTCCCGGCATTCCCGGGGGCATCCCCTGTCCCGGCATTCCCGGGGCCATACCCTGACCTGGCATCCCCTGGCCCGGCATGGGCGGCGGCGGGGGTGGCTGCTCCGTCTTCTTGCAGGCCGACGCTGCAAGCACGAACATGGACACGATTGCGGCGATCAAAGCTATACGTCTCATCGTTCCTCCTCTTTCTTTCCGTCCTTCCACGGTATTTTCACCCTGGCGGTATGGATGTGATACGGGTCATATAATAACGGGTCATATAATACATGGCGGCGTGCTCGGGTTCGAATCCCGGGTTCTCCTGCCCTTATAATCGTGGCGGAGAGGGAGGGATTCGAACCCTCGAGGCGGGTATAAGCCGCCTACGCGATTTCCAGTCGCGTTCCTTCGGCCAGCTCGGACACCTCTCCGCAAGATCCATTCAT
>JAGVHM010000174.1 GCA_020056545.1 bacterium | reverse complement strand
CCGTGCAGCTGTCGCTTCCCGTCTTTTCGGGATTCCTCACGCGCCAGCAGGTGGCGGAAGCAATGGTGCAACTCTCGTCGGCGCGGCACGCGGTGACGGATTTACGGAGGCTGGTGCGCCTCCAGGTCGAGCAGGCGTCATTGTCGGTCAGATCTTCCCTGGAGCAGGGCGAAGCGCGCAGGAAGGAGCGGGATGCATCCGGGGAGAACCTGCTGCTCGCCACGGGGCGGTACGAAGTGGGAGTGGGGGACATCATAGAGATGATCGACGCGCAGGTGCAGATGTCCCGCTCGGAAACGCAATACGTCGACGCACTCTACGGCTACAGCGTGTCCGTCGCCGCTCTGCAACGGGCGATCGGGAAATGATTTCGAAAACGGATCGAAGGGGTCGGCAATGAAGAAGCGAGTTCATCCGGGGATGTCCCCACTGGCGATTGCCTGCGGCGCTCTTTTTCTCCTTGCGGGATGCTCCGGCGGCTCCGGCTCGAAGACGTCGCCCGGCGGGCAGCCGCCCGCCGTTCCGGTGACGGCGGCCCATGTGGTCCGGAAGGACGTCCCCGTGCAGTTGCGGACGATCGGGACGGTGGAGGCGTCCTCCTCGGTGTCCATCAAGACAATGGTGACCGGCCAGATCGTGAAAGTCGGCTTCCGCGAAGGACAGGACGTCAAGCAAGGGGAACTAATCTTCGTCATCGACCCCCGGCCCTACGAGGCGGCGCTCAAGATCGCCGAGGCGAACCTGGCAAGAAACGAAGCCCTGAAGGAGAACGCGGAAAAGGACCTGAAGCGCTATGCGTTCCTGATCGAAAAGGATCTGGTCCCGCGGCAGCAGTTCGACCAGGCGACGTCCAACGCCGCCGCCCTTGCCGCGACGGTCAACGCCGACCGATCCGTCGTGGAGAACGCCCGGGTGCAGCTCGGCTACTGCTTCATCCACTCCCCCATCGGCGGCCGGACGGGGAACCTGTTCATCAAGGAAGGAAACGTGGTCAAGGCGAACGACGCGGCCCTTGTCACGATCAACCAGATCGTCCCGATAAACGTATCCTTCTCCGTCCCGGAGCACCATTTGGCGGATATCCGGAAATACAAGGATGCGGGGTCGCTCCGCGTCGAAGCCACGATCCGGGGACAGGAGAATAACCCCGCGCGCGGCACCCTCGCTTTCATCGGCAACGCGGTCGACAACCCGACCGGGACGATCCAGCTGAAGGGGACGTTCACCAACGCCGAGAGGCGGCTATGGCCAGGACAGTTCGTAACCGTCGAACTGACGCTGGCGACGAAGAAAGACGCCGTGCTCGTGCCGGCCCAGGCCGTCCAGACCGGACAGCGCGGGCAGTTCGTTTTCGTCGTGAAATCCGACCTGACGGTGGAGGCCCGCCCCGTCGTCACGGGAGAGACGGTCCGCGGGGAAACCGTCATTGAAAAAGGATTGCAGGCGGACGAGCGTGTGGTGACCGACGGGCAATTGCGCCTCGTCCCCGGCGCCCGGGTTGAGATCAAGGCGGAATCCGGCAAGTAAGGTGCGGCCATGACAGAACTCTTCATACGCCGTCCCGTCATGACGACCCTGGTGATGGCGGCAATTCTATTGTTCGGCATTCTGGGATACCGCAATCTCCCGGTAAGCGACCTGCCGAACGTGGACTTCCCCACGATACTGGTCACGGCGAGCCTTCCGGGCGCGAGCCCGGAGACGGTGGCCGCTTCCGTGGCCACCCCGCTGGAGAAGCAGTTCTCCACGATCGCGGGCCTCGATTCGATGAACTCCAGCAGCGGCGTGGGGCTGACCCAGATCACGCTCTCCTTCACCCTGAGCCGGGACATCGACGCCGCCGCACAGGACGTCCAGGCGATGATCACCAAGGCCGCCCCGCAACTTCCCCCGGACATGCCGACCCCTCCCTCCTACCAGAAGGTCAACCCCGCGGACCAACCGATCCTTTTCCTGGCGCTGCATTCGGCGACTCTTCCTCTATACAAGGTGGACGAATACGCGCAGACGTTCATCGCGCAGCGGATCTCCACGATCAGCGGGGTGGCCCAGGTCCAGGTCTTCGGCACGCAGAAATACGCCGTGCGCGTCCGGGTCGACCCCGACGCGCTGGCCGCCCGCGGCATGGGGATCGACGAGGTGAAAAGCGCGATCGAGCAGGGGAACGTGAACCTCCCCTCGGGGATCCTCCAGGGACCCCGCCAGGCGTACACGTTGGAAACCGCCGGGCAGCTAACGGATGCAGCCGCATACCGTTCCCTCATCGTCTCTTACCGGAACGGATCTCCGGTGCGCCTTCAGGACATCGGCAGCGTCGCGGACGGCGTCGAGAACGACAAGATCGCGAGCTGGTTCAACGACACCCGCGCGATCGTCCTGGCGATCCAGCGCCAGCCGGGCACGAACACGGTGGAGGTGGTGAACGCCATCCGGGCGCTGCTTCCCACCCTGCGCGCCCAGATCCCCGCGTCCGTGGACATCACCGTCCTCTACGACCGGTCCGTCTCGATCCGCGATTCCGTGCGAGACGTCAAGTTCACCCTGCTCCTGGCCGTCTGCCTCGTCGTCCTGGTCATATTCCTTTTCCTGAGGAATCTGTCCGCCACGATCATCCCCAGCCTGGCCCTTCCGTTTTCCATCGTCGGCACTT
>JAGVHM010000169.1 GCA_020056545.1 bacterium | reverse complement strand
TGCAGAAGACGGCGGGGGAGACGGGCGGGTCCGCCGACGAGCTGTTGCGGCAGGTGAGCCGCCTCGTATCGAGCCTCGCCCGGCAGGCGTGCGTGGTGGTGGTCTCCCGCCTTTCGAGCCAGCCGCTGCGCTCGCTGAACCTCATGCGGGTAGGGGCCGACAGGATCCTGCTGGTCATCGTCACCCAGGGGGGGTGGGTCGAGCACCGGCTCATCGAAGACGAGACAGGCCTGTCGGGCGACGACATGGGAAAGATCAATGCCTATTTGAACGAGCTCGCCGACGGCCTCTCCCTGCACCAGTTGCGCGGGAAGATCCTGCAGGAGATGAAGCGGGAGAAGGCGCGGTACGACCGGCTGATGCGGAAGGCGCTGCAGCTCAGCGCCAGGGCGCTCGAGGAGAGCAGCCCCACGGAGGTGTACGTCGAGGGGAGGGCGAACATCCTGGAACAGCCGGAGTTCGCGGAGGACGTTCAGAAACTGAAGCGGATCTTGCGGGCGTTCGAGGAGAAGAGCGTCATCGTCCGGCTGCTCGACCGGACGCTCGATGGCGACGCCATCCAGGTTTCGATCGGGTCTGAAAATCCGGTGGAGGGCCTTCCCGACATCTCGGTCGTGGCCTCCGGTTATCGCCTGGGAGAGTCGCTGACGGGCGGAATCGGCCTGATCGGCCCCGTCCGCATGGATTACTCCCGGATCATCCCTCTCGTGGAATACTCCGCCAGGATCTTGAGTTCCGCCTTCGAGCACCGGTAAGAAAAGGCCGTTTTCCCCGCAGGTGACTCTTTACAGGACCCACAAGAGAGGAAAGTGTAATGGAAGATAAGGAGAAGGAATTTTCCAAAGAGGTTTCCGCGGACCTGGCCGGGTCCGCCCCGGAGGAAGAGGGACAGGATGCGGCTGCCCCGCTTCGGGAGCCCGCAGGGGAGCTTGAGGAGGTAAAAAACCGCCTCGCGTACCTCGCCGCGGAATTCGACAACTACCGGAAGCGGGTCGCGCGGGAGAAGGACGCGCTTGTCGCTTTCGGGAACGAGAGGCTGCTCCGCGCCGTCCTGCCGTTCCTGGACAACCTCGAGCGGGCGATGTCGCAGGAGACCGGGAACGCGGCGGCGGAAGGGCTGCTCGCGGGGGTGCGGCTGACCCACGACCAGTTCCTGTCCGAATTGCGGAAGTTCGGGCTGGAGCGGATATGCTCCGAGGGGGAGATGTTCGACCCTAACCTGCACGAGGCGATCGCGCAGGTGGAGTGGGAGGGGAAACCGGCGGGGATGGTTCTGTCCGAGGCGAGGAAGGGGTACCTCCTGAACGGCCGGCTGCTGCGGCCCGCCCAGGTGGTCGTCGCGCAGGAGAGGACCGAAGAGGCTCCCGTGCGGGATGACGGCCCGGATTCCGGCCTCCCGGGCCGGGGAAACTGACGTGTCCAGGCGCGACTACTACGAGGTCCTGGGCGCCTCCCGGAACAGCACGCCCGAGGAACTGAAGAAGGCGTTCCGCAAGCTGGCCCTCCAGCACCATCCGGACCGCAATCCGGGCGACAAGTCGGCCGAGGACAAGTTCAAGGAGATCAACGAGGCATACTCCGTCCTGTCCGATACGCAGAAGCGCGAGCAGTACGACACATTCGGGCACGCAGGGCCCACGGGCCAGGGGTTCGGGGATTTCCGCGACTTCAATTTCGGCGGGGTGGAGGACATCCTCAACGAGTTCTTCGGCTTCGGCTCGATATTCGGCGGCGGCCAGCGGTCCCGCCGCGGGGCCGATCTCCGGTACAACATGGAAATCGCGTTCGAGGAGGCGGCGTTCGGGACGGAGAAAGAGATAGTCGTGCCGCGCACGGCGTCCTGCCAGGAATGTTCCGGGAGCGGGGCGAAGAAAGGGACCCGCCCGGAGCGGTGCGCCGCGTGCAACGGAAGGGGACAGGTCTCCGTCCAGCAGGGGTTCTTCTCGATGACCAGGACGTGCGGCCGCTGCCGCGGGACCGGCGAGGTCATCAAGGAATATTGCCCGAAGTGCTCCGGCGCGGGGACGGTGAAGGAGAGCAGGTCCCTCAAGGTGAAGATCCCTCCCGGCGTCGACAACGGCACGAGGCTTAAACTCCGCGGCGAGGGAGAGGCCGTGCCGGGCGGCGGGGCGACGGGCGACCTGTACGTCGTGATGTCCGTGCGTGAGCACCCCTTCTTCCTGCGGCAGGGAGAGCACCTGCTGTGCGAGGTGCCGATCACATTGAGCCAGGCGGCGTTGGGGGACGAGATCGATGTCCCGACCCTCTCCGGGAAAAAGAAGCTGACCATCCCGCAGGGGACGCAGCCGGGGCAGCAGTTCGTCCTGAAGGGGGAGGGGGTCGCCAACCTCAACGGCCACAGGCGGGGGAACCTGGTGATCCGTATCCTGATCGAAATCCCGAAAAAGCTCTCGAAGCGGCAGAAAGAGCTGCTGATCGAATTCCAGGAGGCTTCCGGCGAGCCCCCCGGGCCCGTGTCCCGCAGTTTCATCGAGAAGGTCAGGGAGATTTTCGGGTGAGACATGTCCTTGCGGGCGTGCTCGTTATCCTCCTTTCGGCCGCGCTTTGCGCCGCGGCGTCGGGGGAAGAGCCGCCGGCCGCGCCCATCCTCGACACGGTCCCCGTCGCCCGCCCATCCACCCCCGCTTCATCCCGTTCAATACCGATACTATCGTTCTGGCGCGCCGAAAAGGATTTCCAGGCGGGCCGGGCGGAGGAAGCGCTTTCACAATTCATCGACCTGGCCTACAAATACCAGGACGACGAGAGAAAAGGGTTCGTGTGGATGCGCGTGGGGGAAATCCTGCTCTCCCGCGGAGATCTGGAGCCGGCGCTTTCCGCCGCGGACAAATCCCTTCTCCTTACCCGCGCCCGGTTCCTTGCGCTTTCCGTGATGAATCTGAAGTTCCGGGTGTACCAGCGCATGCGGTGGCATGCCGAGGCGCGCCAGATGGCGGCGTACCTGCTGGAACAGCGGTACATCGACGCGGATCCCTCGAAGTTGCTTGCGGTCATGGCCCGGGCCGACGCCGAAGGCGGCAGGGTCGCGCAGGCCGTGGGCTTTTTCCGCCGGGCCCTTTCGGCGGCGGGCACGCAGGAGGAAGCGGCGAAGATCCGCGCCGAAAGGGATGCGCTGATCGACGGGTTTGCCGACATCCTGGCGCTCCGCGAAGCGGCGGAAGGCGAGGAGGATTCGTCGGTAAAGGCCCATCTGTACCTGGCGCTGGGCAGGCAGGCATCGAAGAAGGGGTTCACCGGGATGGGGGCCTTCGCGATGGAAAAGGCGGCGCGCGCCGGAGGCCCCAGGGGGAAGGAAGCCGCGGAGCAGCTCTACCGGCTGGAGAGGATCATCGCCTCGCGCCCGAAGATCGTGGGACTCCTCCCTTTGAGCGGGAAGCTTGCCGACCTGGGCTTCGCCGTCCTCTCGGGCGCGGAGGTGGCGCTTCAGCAGGCGCGGGCGAAGGGCCCGGATAGTTCACCGATCCTGCGCTGGGCGGACACAGGCGGCCAACCGGAACGCGCGAAGAAGGAATTCCTCGCCGCGTCCGTGGACCGGAGCGTAGTCGGGTTCCTTGGTCCGCTTACGGGAGACGAGGGATACTCCGTCGCCATGGCTGCCGGGTCGAAATCACCCCCGGTCCTCTACCTCGGCCAGAAAGGGATTCCGGAGAAGCCGTTCCTCTATCCGTTCGGTCTATCCCCGCTCCAGGAGGCCCGGGCGGTGCTGGCGCATCTTAAGAGAAACGGGCAGTCAAACCTGATCCTCCTTTTCCCGGAGAACGGCTACGGTAAAGGGTTTGCGGAAGCGGTGGCGGTGGCCGCCAGGGAGAACGGGATCAGGGTGAGCCGCAGCGTCTCATACGCTCCCGACGAGAATGATTTCACGGGGACGATCAAAAAGGCGGTCGGGGCATCCGTTTTCGCGCGCGATTCGATGGCGAAGGAAAAAGGGAAGGCGATGAAGCTCAAGCAGGAAGCCGTCGTCGTGGCGGACCGGTGGGACCGCGTGTTTCTGGTCGCCTCGCAGTTGCGCTACTACAACGTCTACCTGCCGCTTGCGGGGTTCTCCGGGTGGAACGACGAGGAGCTGATCCGCAAGGCGGGCGAGGCCGTTTCGGGTTCCGTGTTTTCCGTAGATTACGCGGAAGCGGTCGCCGGCATGCAGGGAGAGATGTTCCGCGCCGGGTACCAGGAAGCGCTGCGCGCCTCTCCCTCGCGATTCGAGGCGATGGGATACGACGGGGCGGCGTTCCTCGCCGAGGCCTACGGGCTCGATGCCGGCAAGGAAACCAGATCGGCCGGCGAGGCTTCCCGCGAGCGGATCCCGCGGCTGAAGGCCTTCCGGGGAGTGACCGGGACGTTCCAGTTCGGTCCTTCAGGGGACATGCGCAGGAAGGTCTTCCTCCTGCGGGTGGAGCTGGGCAACTTCGTCCCGGTGACGGACCCGTAGGGCGGTCGTCTCGCCTCCCATGACCTCCGATCTGTCGCAGAACGTTCGTGCGGCGTTTTCCGCGGGCGGGCCGGTATCCGCGGCCCTTGCGGGATTCGAACCCAGGCCCGGCCAGATGCGCATGGCGGCTGAGTGGTCGGAGGCCATCTCCCGGGGGGAAATCCTCGTTGCGGAGGCGGCCACCGGCATCGGGAAGACCCTGGCCTACCTCGTCCCCATCGTGCTTTCCGGCCGCAAGGCGATCCTTTCCACCGGGACCCGGACGCTGCAGCAGCAACTGGTGGATAACGACATACCCGTGGTGCGGGAAGCTTTGCGCGTGCCGTTCTCCTGCGTCATCGTGAAGGGGCGCGCCAATTACCTGTGCCGCAGGCGATGGAAGCGTTTCGCCGCCCAGCCGCTGTTCGAGTTCGCCAGGGAGGCGCGCCTCTTCGATCGAATGCAGGCATTCGCGGAGACGACGCGGAGCGGGGATCTTTCGGAGTGCCCCGGGATCCCAGACGATTTCCGGGCGTGGGGCGAGGTGAACGCCCGCTCCGAAATGTGCGACGCCGCCGCATGCGCGGAAGAGGAGCGGTGCTACCTCATGGATGTGCGCCGCCGGGCGGCCGAGGCGGACCTGGTGGTAGTCAACCACCACCTGTTCTTCGCGGACCTGGCCCTCCGGGCGAAGGCGGAGGGGGCGCGCGACGTCCTCCCGTTGCCCGACGTGGTCGTCCTTGACGAAGCCCACGGCATCGAGGAGGTCGCCTCCACATTTTTCGGCGTGACCGTTTCGCTCTGGCGCGCGCAGGAACTCTGCCGTGACGTCGTCCGGGCCTGCGCCAAGGCGGGGGTGGGATGGAAGCCGGCGCTGCCCGCGGCGGAATCTCTTCGCCACGCGGCGGAGAGCATGTTCGGCGCCGCGGGAGACGGACAGGGAAGGTTCTTCCTCCCGCTGCCGTCAGCCGATCCTTCCTTCGACCGGCGGTCGGACGAACTTGCGAGCGCGGGGGAGGAGCTTTGCCAGGTCCTGTCCTCGTGCCAGGGGCGCCGGGACGGGGGAGGGGATTCGCCGTCGCTTCCGCACGGGGATTCGGAGCTTCTGTTGCGGCGTGCCCGCTCGTTTTTCGAGGATTTTTCCGAGCTGCGTTCACCGGATTCAAGGAGCACAGTGGCATGGGGGGAAAGGCGCGGCCACTCCATCGCTTTCTGCCGGACCCCGGTGGAGGTGTCCGATATCCTTGCCGGCACGTTATGGCGGGATAAGGTCCCGTTCCTCCTTACCTCGGCGACCCTGTCGGTTTCGAGGAATCTTTCCTATTTCCGGGAGCGGGTGGGCCTTGGTGGTGTTGATGCGAGGGAAATCATCGTGGATAATGAATTCGACTTCGCGCGAAAGGCGATGGTGTATGTGCCGTCCGGCCTTCCCGACCCGGGCGAGGACGGGTTTCCGCCCGCGGCGGCCAGGGAGACCGCCGCGATACTCGGGCTTTCCGGCGGCGGCGCCCTGATCCTGTGCACCAGCTACCGAACCTTGAGCGCTCTGGAAGACGCGCTCAGAGGAGTCCTTCCTTTCACGCTCTATGTCCAGGGGGAGGCGCCCCGCACGCACCTTCTCCGGGCGTTCCGGGAGGAGGAAGACGCGGTCCTCATCGGCACGGGGACGTTCTGGGAGGGGATCGACGTGCCGGGCGAATCGCTGCGGTGCGTGATAATAGATAAGCTCCCGTTCGCCCCGCCGGCCGATCCGGTGGTGGCGGCCCGCATCCGGGCCGTCCGGGAGAGAGGCGGGGACCCGTTCACGGAATACCAGGTCCCCGAGGCGGTGCTCGCCCTGCGCCAGGGGGTGGGGCGCCTCCTGCGGCGCGGAGACGATTTCGGCGTCGTGGCCATACTCGACCACAGGGTGGTGTCGAGGTCCTACGGCGAGGTTTTCCGGAGGAACCTTCCGGAAATGCCGTGGACCCGCGAGCGCGAGGCGGTAGGGAAATTTTTCCGGCGGTTCAGGCGGCAGGGACCTTCGGGAGAAAAGGAGGAGAGAGGATGATCCGGAAAGCGGTGTTCCCGGCGGCAGGTTTCGGCACGCGATTTCTCCCGGCGACGAAGGCGTCCCCGAAGGAGATGCTGCCGCTCGTGGACAAGCCCCTCATCCAGCACGGGGTGGAGGAGGCGAGGGCCTCCGGGATCCGGGACATGATCATCGTCACCGGGCGCGGAAAAAACGCCATCGAGGACCACTTCGACGTCTCGTTCGAGCTGGAAGCCATGCTCGCGAAGAAGGGGGACAGGAAGCTGCATTCCCTTGTCCGCTCGATCTCGGATATGGGCGACTTCTTCTACGTACGTCAGAACCTGCCGCTGGGCCTTGGCCACGCGGTGCTGCGCACGATGGACATGGTCGGCGAGGAGCCGTTCGCGGTCATCCTCTCCGACGACGTCATCGACTCCAAGGTGCCGGTGCTGCGTCAAATGATCGACGTCTATGCCAAGTACAGCGCGGGCGCCGTGCTGGCGATCCAGAAGGTTCCCAGGGAACACGTTCCCCGATACGGCATCATAGAAGGCAGGAAGATCGGCAAGGGGGTGTACGAGATCGTGGACATGGTGGAAAAGCCGAAGCCGGAGAAGGCGCCCTCGGACCTTGCGATCATAGGCCGCTACATCCTTCCGCCGTCGATCTTTCCCGCCCTCCAGGCGATCAAGCCGGGGGCGGGTGGCGAGCTCCAGCTGACCGACGCCATCCGCGCCCTGCTATCCGAAGAGAGGGTGCTGGGCTACGAATTCGAGGGGGTCCGGTACGACGCCGGGACGAAGCTTGGGTTCCTGATGGCCAACATCTCCTTCGCGCTGAAGGATCCGGAGATAGGGCCGCCGCTGCGCGAATTCCTCAGGAAAGAGAGGATCAGTTGAGCCGGACAACGAGGAAAAGGATTGTAACGGAAGCGGAGAGCCGGCCCTGCGGCGTCGCGATTGGGAAGGTCATACTACTGGACATATCCGAAGAATCGGCGTATTGCCCTCCATCGGATGTGCACGAGACTCCGGAAGGTGTGGTCATTCGCATGGAGCTCCCGGGTGTCGGCGGGGATAGCATCGAGGTCCTGGTGCGCGGCACACGGGTCGAGGTGTCCGGGGAAAAACCGCCCGAAACCGGAGGGGAGGACGCCTCCTACCTGTGCCTGGAGCGGTGCTTCGGCAGGTTCCATCGCGCTTTCGACGTGAGCGGCTCCGTGAACCTCGCCCGGATGACGGCTGTCCTGAAGGAAGGCGTTCTGACGCTGTTCCTGCCCAAGATCATGGAACGGCGGGGGCGGGACCGGCGGGTTCCGATCGTCTCGGAAGAGGAATAGTGAGAATACGGAAAGGGAGTGACAGACATGGCGGACGAACCGACCAGGCCTGAAGAGCCGGAAATACGGCCAGCCGCGCAACCTGAAGGGGAGCACGCTCCGTTGCCCGAGAAGCGGGAGGAAGGTGGGCCGAAGGAAACGGCCCCGGAGATCCCGTCCGTCCTGCCCCTGCTTCCGGTGCGGGATATCGTGATCTTCCCATACATGACCCTGCCGCTGTTCGTCGGGCGGGAGGGGTCGATCGCGGCCGTGGAGGAGGCGCTGTCGCGGGACCGTCACATCTTCCTGGCGACGCAGAAGGACCCCTCCGTTGAGGAGCCGAAGGTGGAGGACCTCTACCGCACCGGCACCGTCGCGATGATCATGCGGATGCTGAAGCTTCCGGACGGACGCCTCAAGATCCTCATACAGGGGGTCGTCAAGGGGAGGATCGTCGAGTTCTTCGAGTCCCGCCCCTCGGTCCGTGTCCGCATCGACCGGATCGTCGAACCTCCCGTCAAGGAAGGGCCGCTGGAAGTGGAGGCGCTGATGCGCGCATCCCGCGAGAAGATCGAGAAGATCCTTTCTCTCAAGAACATGCCGGTCGAGATCCTTATGGTCACGGAGAACATCAGCAACCCCGGCGTGCTGGCGGATCTTGTCGCCTCCAACCTGCGGCTCAAGATCGAGGAGGCGCAGGGGGTCCTGGAAGAGGCCGATCCCGTGGCCCGTCTGACGCTGGTGAACAACCTGCTTTCGCGGGAGCTTCAGCTCGCCGACATGCAGGCCAAGATCCAGAACCAGGCCAAGGAGGAGATGTCCAAGAGCCAGCGGGAGTACTTCCTCCGCGAGCAGCTCAAGGCGATAAAGACGGAGCTTGGCGACCTCGACGGCAAGGCGGAGGAGATCGACGACCTGCGCGGGAAGGTCAAGGAAGCGGGGATGCCGGAAGAGGTGCAGAAGGAAGCGGACAAGCAGCTTCGCCGCCTCGAGGGGATGCACCCGGACTCGGCCGAGTCATCGGTCGTGCGGACCTACCTCGACTGGATGGTGGAGCTTCCCTGGAAGAAGGAGACGAAGGACAACATACACATCTCCAAGGCGAAGAAGATACTGGACGAGGACCACCACGACCTCGAGAAGGTAAAGGAGCGGATACTGGAATACCTGGCCGTCCGCAAGCTCAAGGAGAAGATGAAGGGGCCGATCCTCTGCTTCGTGGGGCCGCCCGGCGTCGGTAAGACCTCGCTTGGCAAGTCGATAGCGAGATCGATGGGCCGCAAGTTCATCAGGATGTCGCTTGGAGGCATCCGGGACGAGGCCGAGATCCGCGGGCACCGCCGAACCTACGTGGGCGCGCTTCCCGGGAGGATCATACAGGGGATGAAGCAGGCGGGGATGAGAAACCCCGTGTTCATGCTGGACGAGATAGACAAGCTGGGGGCCGATTTCCGTGGAGACCCTTCAGCGGCCCTGCTGGAGGTGCTCGATCCGGAGCAGAACTTCGCTTTCAGCGACAACTACCTCAACGTGCCTTTCGACCTGTCGAAGGTTCTGTTCATCGCCACCGCCAACATCATCGACCCCGTCCCGCCGGCCTTGAAGGACCGGATGGAGATCATCCACCTGTCGGGGTACACCGACGTCGACAAGCTGGCCATCGCGAAGCGGTTCCTGATCCCCCGGCAGATGGAGGAGAACGGGATCAAGGAAAGCCGGCTCAGGATCACCGACAAGGCGATCCTCGCGATCATCCACCAGTACACGCGGGAGGCGGGCCTGCGGAACCTGGAGCGGGAGATCTCGCAGATCTGCCGCAAGACGGCGCGGAAGATCGCGGAGGGGGAGAAGGGACCGTTTTCGGTCACTCCGAAGAACCTCTCGAAATACCTTGGAGTGCACAAGTTCCTCCCGGAGACGGAAGGTGAAAAGGATGAGGTCGGAGTGGCGACGGGCCTCGCCTGGACGCCCACCGGCGGCGACATCCTCTTCATCGAGGTGTCGCTCGTCAAGGGGAAAGGGGGGGTCACGATAACCGGCCACCTGGGGGAAGTCATGAAGGAGAGCGCCCACGCCGCGATCACCTACACGCGGTCGCGGGCCTCGCGCATGGGGCTGGCGAAGGACTTCCACTCCAAATACGATATCCATATACATGTGCCGGCCGGGGGGATACCCAAGGACGGCCCCTCCGCGGGCATCACGATAGCGGCGGCGCTGATCTCGTCGCTCACGGGCATCCCCGTCCGGCGCGACGTGGCGATGACCGGCGAGATCACCCTGCGGGGGCGCGTCCTGCCGATAGGCGGACTGAAGGAGAAGGCCCTGGCCGCCCTGCGTGCCGGCATCACGGAGATTATCGTCCCCGAGCAGAACCGGAAGGACCTCGAGGAGATCCCGAAGCACGAAGCGCGGCAGTTCACCTTCGACATGGTCAGCAGCATGGACGATGTCGTAGCGAAAGCGCTGCGGAAGAACCCCTTCCGGCTGGCGGACCGCGGAATGGGCCACGCGGAATCGGGGAAACGCCGCGCGCCGGCGGGAGGCCGGAAGAAGAAGTGAAACGCACCGGCCCCACTCCGGGTCTCTTGCGGGACATCGGGGAGTTCGGGTTCATCGACAGGGTAAAGCGCAGGTTCGGCGGACCCGCTCGCCCGGGGGAGATCGGCATCGGGGACGACGCCGCCGTCCTGCCGTCGCCGGCGGGGAAGGTGGTTCTCTCGACAGATCTCCTCGTGGAAGGTACCCATTTCGATCTGCGGTATTTCCTACCTGAAGAGTTGGGCTGGCGGGCGCTCTCGGCCAACCTTTCCGACCTCGCAGCCATGGGCGCCTCGCCCGTCTGCTACCTGGTGGCGCTGGCCGCGCCACCCCATGCTACCGTAAAACTCCTCGAGGGCATCTTCCGCGGGATGGCCAGGGCCGCACGCCCGTCGGGTATTCGCCTGATGGGCGGAGACACATGCCTCGGGGAGAAGATCGTGCTGTCGATCACCGTCATGGGGAAGGTCCGGGCGGGCAGGGCTATCACGCGAACGGGCGCAAAGCCAGGCGACATCCTCTTCGTTACGGGCGAGCCCGGCTGGTCCCGGCTGGGCTTAAGACTTCTCTCCGGCGGGCGTCCGCGCAAACCATCCGGATGGATGCGCAAGGCGATGCGTCGCCACCTTGAGCCGGTGGCTCGCTGCGAGGAAGGAGCGGGCGCGGCCGGTTGCGGCGCCGTATCGGCGATGATCGATCTCTCCGACGGCCTGCTTCCGGACCTCTCCCACCTGCTTGCGCCCGGAGGAATGGGCGCTATCCTGAACGAGAAGGCGTTCCGGCTCTCGCCGGGGTTCCGTAAAGCCGCCAAGGAGCTGGGGGAGGACCCCATGGCCGCCTTTCTCGCCGGCGGGGAGGATTACGAACTGTTGATGGCCGTGCGCCCGCACAGGCACGACGCCTTCCTCCGGGCCTCGCGGAAGTTTCCGGCAGGGGCTTTCCCCATCGGCGTTGTGACGAGGAAGGGAGGCGTCCGGGTGCACAGGGCCGACGGTTCTTGGCTTGCGGGCCTCGAGCTTCCGAGCGGGTTCTCCCACTTTTCATCCTTCGCGCCTTCGGTCGCCGCTGCGGGCAACCGCTCCCCGCGACGCCGAAACTGATCCCTTTCATGAAACTCCTGCTGCTGCCCTTCCTTTTCGCCGCATCCGCATTCTTCTCTTCGGTGGAGACGGCGTTCTTCGCGCTGCGCCGCCTGGACTTCCTCAAATGGAGGGAGGAGGGGAACCGCCTTGCCGGCACGATAGAGAAGATGCTCGAGGCGCCCGGTAAGATAATCGCGACGATCTTCATAGGCAACGAGATCGCCAACGTGGCGATCTCCTCCGTGATCGCGGCTTGGTTAATACGGAAGTTCCCCGCCCACGGTGAACTGATGGCGTTGTTCATCGGCACGCTGGGCATCCTTATCGTCGGGGATATCGCGCCCAAGTGCATCGCCTGGCCTCGCGCCCGCGCCTGGTCGCTAATCGCAGTCAGGCCGTTCAAGGCGTTCGCCTGGATCGCATCCCCGGCACGGTTCCTCCTGGATAAGGCGGCCTCTTGGATCCTGCGCCTGGTAGGGGGAGGCACGCTCCCGCAGGCCCATGGAGGGCTGTCGGAAAAGGAATTCCGCGCCATGGTGGACGTTGGCGAGGAAAC
Organism: bacterium; assembly: GCA_020056545.1. Classification (GTDB taxonomy): domain Bacteria; phylum Desulfobacterota; class Deferrimicrobia; order Deferrimicrobiales; family Deferrimicrobiaceae; genus JAENIX01. The sequence continues at coordinate 800 of JAGVHM010000169.1, read as the reverse complement.
CGGCACGATCGATCCGGGGGAAAAAGAGCTCATACACAACATATTCGAGCTGACCGACCGGCGGGCGGGGGAGATCATGACACCCTTTGCGGACGTGTTCATGGTTCCCGCCGAGCTTCCCTACGGAGAGCTCCTGTCGCAGTTCCGCAAGTACCGCCGGTCCCGGATCCCCGTCTACGAAGGAGTGCGGCAGAACGTGATCGGCGTCCTGCATTTCAAGGAGCTTCTCCGCTCGATGGGGGAGGGCAGGGACGACGTCGACTGGCGGGCGCTCGTGAAGCCTCCACTCGTAATACCGGCATCGAAGCGGCTGCCGTTGATTCTGCGCGATTTCCAGAAGATAAAGGTCCATCTTGCGCTGGTGGTCGACGAATTCGGGGAGCTGGTCGGGATCATCTCGCTGGAAGACGTTCTGGAAGAGCTGTTCGGCGACATCCGTGAGGAGCACGACCGGGAGGAGAAGGAGATCGTCCGCCGTCCGGACGGGACGTTCCGCGTATTGGGGAAGACGAACATGCGCCTTTTCAACAAGGAGTTCGGCACGGAGCTGCCGGACGAGGAGTGGGACACCGTCGCCGGGCTTCTGCTCCACGAGTTCGGGCGGCTTCCCGGCAGGGGCGATTCGATCGTGCTTGGATCCAATCGGTTCACGGTGGAGAGGCTGAAGGGGATCCGCATCGTCGAGGTCGGCGTGCGGGAAACCGGCGGAGGGGAGAGCTGACAGTGGAATTCCTCGCCGCCATAGCCTTCTGCCTCCTGATGGAAGGGTTGTTCACGGGCGCCGAGATGGTGCTTGTCTG
>JAGVHM010000100.1 GCA_020056545.1 bacterium | reverse complement strand
GGATCAGTGTGGCCAGTAGGCAGAGGACAATCGTCCATCTGCCGGTTGCGAATCGAATCATGGTGTCGCTCCTTTCCGGCCCGCCCGCGGGCGGCGCCGGGAATCTTGGTTGCCGCGGAACTTGCCCGACGGCCCCGTCCCGGGGGACGGATATCGGGTCCTACGGGAAGTTGATGTCCAGCTGAACGGTGTAGGTGTTCTCCCCGCCCGTCTGCTTCTTGTTGTAAATGTCGTAGCCGAAGATGATGCTGACGTTCTTGGCGAAAGCCCAGGAAACGCCGAAGTTCAACGCGCCCAGCGCATTCTTGCCGCCCTGGTAGTCCACGCCGACCCACAGCTTGTCGGAGATCTCCGATATCGTCCGGTCCCACGACAGCAGGACGCCCTTCTCGTCCGACTTGCCATTCTCGTCGATGAGGACCTTCTTGTTCCCGGCGTAATAGCCCGCCTCGAACCGCCCGACGACCGGGAGCGTTTTCCCCACGATCGCGTAGACGATGTTCTGGTTGGTGGCGACCTCTCCGATCCTCGCGTCGCCGTTCTTCGTCCCGAAGTTGTAGCCACCCACGGCGACCGCCGGGGAGCCCTTGAACCAGGCGTCTTCGGGGGATCCGACCTTCCCGTTGAAAAAGAGAGGGTGCTTGCCCGCGTTCCCCGGCTGGTCGATCAGGTCGAAGCCGACCTCCGCCTGGATCTTCTGGAACGGCAGAACGCCTCCGGTCAATCCCAGGTCGACGATGGCGGATGTCCTGGACCCGTCCGGGTTCTGCTTCGCCCGAAGATAGGTGTCGTACGTGAGATGGCCCGTCTTGTACGGCTGGATGTCCACGGACGGGATCCACACGATTGTGGAAGGGGTGGCCATCGCCGTGCCGGCGGAGACGGCGCACAACAGGACGGCCGCGAGTACGATGCGGCTTGCATTGCGGATTCGATACGCAGTGTTCATCGTTCCCTCCTTCGGGGAGAAAATGGTTGTCGGCGAAGGAGAGAGCACGGGGCGTGCCATCCGATGATATCCGGCAGGTATCCGCCCCTTAGCCCTTGATAGACAGGGGTTGGCGGGCAGAGGGCGGGAAGGAAGGGGGGAATGCGGTCGGGCAGGCGTCGCGACAATAATGTCGTATTTACGACAATAACACAAAAACAGGGACGTTCTTAAAAACTTCCGGAAGGTGGTTCGTCGGTGTCCCTCGTGTTTGCGGATATACCCCGACTTGCTGGAGAGAGAACTTTTTAAGAACGTCCCTGTTTTTGTTTTTTCCAGGGGGAGACGAGGGAGTGCTTTTTCATCTTGTAGGCGACCTGGCGGGGGGTCCAGCCGAGAAGGCGCGCCGCGCGCGCGATCACCCACCCCGTGCTCTCCAGCGCCTTCCTCAGCTCCTCCTTCTCCGCCGCCCGCAGATACTCGGCTCCCGGCCGTGATTCGAGGAGATTGCCTTGGGAGAGGAGGGGAGTCGTCTCGGCCGCACCGGAACCAGGGGGCGCGCCGGCGGATTCCTGCGTCGTGAACGTGCGCACGGGCCGGGGGAGATCGGTGACGTGGACCAGGGAGGATTTCGCCAGGACCACCGCGCGCTCGACCAGGTTCTCCAGCTCGCGTACGTTGCCGGGCCACCGGTACTCCATGAGAAGGTCGAGGACCCCGGGCGAGAAGGAGACGCTCTTGCCGTGCTCCTTGTTGAACCGCTCCAGGAAGTGCTCCGTCAACGGGATGATGTCCTCGCGCCTGTCCCGCAGGGGCGGAAGGAAGAGGGGGATCACGTTCAGTCGGTAGAAGAGGTCCTCGCGGAACCGGCCCGCCTCGATCAGCATTTCCAGGTTGGCGTTCGTCGCCGCGATGATCCGGACGTCCACCGAGACGGTCCTGTTCTCCCCGAGCCGTTCGAACTTCTTCTCCTGCAGGACGCGAAGGAGCTTGACCTGGGTGGGGAGAGGGATGTCCCCGACCTCGTCCAGGAAGATCGTCCCCCCAGCCGCCTGCTCAAACCTGCCTTTCCTCTCCTCTATGGCCCCGGTGAAGGCGCCGCGCTTGTGGCCGAACAGCTCCGACTCGAGCAGGGTCTCCGGAAGGGCCGCACAATTGACGGTCACGAAGGGGTCCTCGGCGCGGGGGCTCGCGAGGTGGATCGCCCGGGCGACCCGCTCCTTGCCTGTCCCGCTCTCCCCGCGCAGCAGGACCGTCGCGCGGGAGGGCGCGACGCTGGTCACGGAGGCGAAGACCTCCTGCATCCGCTTGCTTTGACCGACGATGTTCTCGATCCGGAACGTCTTGCGGATCGTCTTGTCGAATTCCTGCCGCTGCCGCTGGAACTCCTCCTGGAGCCGGCTGATCGCCGCGTGAAGCTTGAGCGCCTGCCCGAAGAGGCACCCGATCACCGTGAGGGTGCGGGCGTCTCCCTCCAGCGACTGGGTCCCGGCCCGGCCGATCCGCTCCGCCGTCAGGACTCCGAGCGTCTCGGCGCCGATCTTGATGGGCACGGAAATGTAGGAAAGGGCTTCTCCGCGCGTCTTTCCGTGCGCGCGCGTCTTGTCCAGAAAGGACGGCTCCTCGCGGATGTCCGGGATGGCGATCGGGCTCCCCGATTTCATCGTCTTTCCGACGATCCCTTCCCCCCAAACGTAGCGCGCCCGGCTCCGTTCCTCCGC
>JAGVHM010000140.1 GCA_020056545.1 bacterium | reverse complement strand
TACATCTACACTTGCCGCTCCCCCGACACGGACGATTTTCCGGCGGCCGGTCCCCCCGGTAACGATCTCCACACGGCCGCGGGGGACGTCGAGAACACGCGAAAGGAACCGCACGAGCGCCTCGTTGGCGCGATTCTCCACCGGCGGGGCGGTAAGACGGATCCGGACCGTGCCTTCCGAGAATCCCGCCACTTCATCCCTCGAAGAACGCGGGATGACGCGAACGGAAAGCGTCGTCGAAACGTCGCCGGGAACGCTTCCGGTTCCGCGGGGACTTTTCAAGGGATCCTGGCGGCGATGTCCATGATGGTTTTCACAAGAAATCGCTGCAGGAAAACGACAGCCAGTATCGCCACAAGCGGAGAAAGGTCGATGCTGCCCGCCATCAGCGGCAACTTCCTGCGCAGGAAAGACAGGACGGGTTCCGTGATCGAACGGAGCGTCCGCACAATGGGGTTGTACGGGTCCGGGTTGACCCAGGATAGCAGCGCCCGTATCACCAGCGCCCACATGTAGGCCCAGAGAACGTAGTCCAGGATCGTGGCAAGGGCAAAGATCAGGTTTTTCATCACGAACATGGCATTCCCCTCAAGTCGAGAGTTCCCTGCATCGCTGCCATGCGGCGAACACCGCATCCATCACCGTGCCGCGGAAGGCACCCCGTTCCAGAGCGGCGACCCCGGCCGCCGTGGTTCCGCCGGGCGAGGTGACCATGTCCTTCAGCTGCCCCGGATGTTTCCCTGTTTCCCGCACCATCCGGGCGGCTCCCTCCACGGTGGCGGAGGCCAGCCGAAGCGCCTCTTCCCGCCCCATGCCGCTGCGGACCGCCCCGTCGGCAAGCGCCTCGATGAAGAGGAACGCGTAGGCCGGGCCGGAACCGGAAAGAGCGGTCACGACGTCCAGGAGTTCCTCGCGCGCGAACTCCGCCACGGAGCCGAAGGAGGAGAAGATCTTCCGGGCCCATTCCTTCTGGGCGTTCGTGACCGGGGAAGCGAAAAAAACCCCCGTGCTCCCCATTCCGACCTGCGCCGGGGTGTTCGGCATGGCGCGGACCACGCAGCCGCCCTTCCCGAGGGATGCCATGAACACGCGGGTCTTGACCCCCGCGACGATCGAGAGGAACAGCTTGCCCTTCCATTCCCCCTTCGGCATCGCCTCGAGGACTTCGGGAACCACCTGCGGCTTCACAGCGAAGACGATCGTCCCGCACTTGCGAGCCAGGTCCGACAGGGAAGCCGACACGGAAACGCCGTAACGCCTTGCAAGCTCCTGCACGCGTTTCGCGCGCACGTCCTGGACGAAGATGTCGCGGGCAGGCAGCAGTTTCGCGTCTATAATCCCCCGCAGCATCGCCTCCGCCATGTTGCCGGCGCCGATGAACCCGACCTTTTTCATTCCTCCCTCCACGCTCGGCTCCCGAAGATGGCGGTCCCGACACGGACCATCGTCGCCCCCTCCTCGATCGCCACCTCGAAATCGTTCGACATCCCCATGGACAGCTCGGTCATATTCCCCTCCGCTCCACCGGATGAGGCATGCCGTCCCATAAGCTCCCTCAGACGCGCAAAGAAGGGCCGGCTCCATTCCGGGTCCTCCGTTTCCGGCGGGATGGCCATCAGCCCGCAAACCCTGACTCCCGGCAGGCCGGCGGCCGATTCGATGATATGCGGCAATTCGTCCGGCAAGACGCCCGCCTTGCTCCCCTCGCCGCCGAGGTTGACCTCCACGAGCACCGGCAACAATATACCCGCTTCCGCGCTACGACGTGACACGTCGGCAAGAAGTTTTGGCGAATCGATCGTCTGGATCCATCCGAACAGGGAAACGGCCTTTTTCACCTTGTTCCCCTGGAGTTTCCCGATGAGGTGCCACTCCGCATCGGGGAATGCGTGTATTTTCCCCTCCGCTTCCTGGACGTAGTTCTCGCCGAAGACCCGCAGGCCCGCATCGTACGCCTCGGCGACCCTCCCGGCGGGCTGTGTCTTCGAAACCGCCACCAGCCGGACCGATTCCGGGGGACGGCCCGACCGGGCAGCCGCCCGCGCGAGGCGATCAAGAACTTCCTGAACGCGTTCCCTGACGGACTCCGCCATCTTCCTACGGCTTCCCGCCCGCCAGCACGTACAAGCCGGCGCCGCTCCGGTCCACGGATAGAAGCCCCGCCCGGCGAAGCATCGCGAGCGTGTGCGTCATGGGAAGGCCGACCACGTTCGTGAAGGAGCCGGAGATCCGTTCCATGAGAAGATTCCCCGCGCCCTGCGCGGCATAGGCGCCCGCCTTGTCGTCGCACTCGCCCGTTCGCAGGTACGCGGCTATCTCACCATGCGTAAGCGGACGAAACCGGACCCGTGTGGTCACGCACGTTTCGTCCAGACGGCCCTGCCTCCCGTGAAAAAGGCAGACCGCCGTGTGAACCAGGTGCTCGCGGCCGGAGAGCATCGCAAGCATTCGCCCCGCTTCCCGCCGGTCCGCGGGCTTTTCGAGCAGCCTGTCGTCCACGACGACGACCGTGTCCGCCGAAAGGACGAAGGCATCCGGGAACAGCCGGGAGACATCCTTTCCTTTGTCGCGCGCGGCGCGCCGGACGAACTCCCGCGGCGCCTCCCCCGGACGCTGCACCTCTTCCGCGCGGGAAGGAACCACTCTGAATGGAACCCCGATCGAACGCAAAAGCTCCCGGCGGCGCGGGGAAGCGGAAGCCAGTATCAGGCTCGGTCGGGTTGCCACGGGATACCATTATATCGGTAAGTTCGCCTGCGGGCATCATTCCTTGACCCCTCGGGGAGCCTGTGCTACAAGAGGATGCCAAGAGGGGATCGGATGAATCTGAAAACCGTAACCGTCCGGACCGAAAGCTCCCAGCAGATGGTGGACATCACCGCCACGGTTCGCCAGGTGGTCCGCGAGAGCGGTATCACTCGGGGAACCTGCACGATATTCATCCCTCATACGACTGCCGCGGTGACCGTCAACGAAAACGCCGACCCGGACGTCCGGCGCGACATAATCAACATCCTCGAAGCGATGGCCCCCTCGAAGGGAAAATACCTGCACTCTGAAGGGAACGCGCATGCCCACGCGAAGGCCACTCTAGTGGGACCTTCCGTATCGGTGTTCGTGGAGGCCGGCCAGCTCGTCCTGGGTACATGGCAGGCGATCTTCCTTTGCGAGTTCGACGGCCCCAGGACCCGCAACGCACTAATCCGGGTCACCGAGGCGTAACGGCGTACTCTCCGAAAATGCCGTCCAGAAGACGTTTCCCCCCGGCATAATTGATCGTGGATATCTTTTCAACCAATGCACTGCGTATTTTTTTCGCAAATCGCAAGTATGGATGGCGGGAGGCGTAATGGCGCGGGACGGTGTGATTCCGGACAACGCCGGCGATCCTGTCGTAATTGCCATCGATGAACAATGAATCGGGCGGGCTGGCGACTTCATGTTTGCGGAATATCGCCGTGATATTTCCCCCATCCCCGGAGACGGCCTGCTCGACGATCTCGAGTCCTGCTTTTTCGCCCAGGCGACGCAAAGTGTCCGGGTTGAAATTATACAGATGAGCAAGATGGAACCGATGCGGGGGAGACATGCATGTCGCCTCGACGTTGGGGACCTCCAAAGCCAGGATCCCGCCCTGCCTGATCCAGCCGCCGGCCATTCCGATCACTGATGTCGGGTCTTCCGTATGTTCAAGCACGTGCCACATCGTCACGATGTCCTGGCTTCCGTCTTCCAGCATCGCGTCCTGCATGAAGCCGGTGCGCACATCGAGGCCGTATTCCGAAACCGCGTATCCCGCATAACCCTCGTTGGGCTCTATGCCGATCGTATTGCATCCCACTTTCCGCATCAGGTAGATGAATTCGCCTCCGCCCGAGCCGACATCCAGCAGGGACATCTCTTTCCTTATGTACCCCCTTATCCTCTCGTATCGGGCGACGGCGACTTTCCCCGCGCGGTAAACATGCTTCGGCTTCGGCTTGTATGTTCCCTTGTACCGCAACCTGTATTCCTTTTCGTAGAACTCCCGGACGCCGG
>JAGVHM010000073.1 GCA_020056545.1 bacterium | reverse complement strand
TTGTGGCAGGAGGAACAGCCCATCTTGCCCTCGCCCGTGGGAGAAGAGGAGTCCCTCATCGGGTGCTTGGACCGCTTCAGCATGGAGGCGCGCACCTCGCTGTGGCAGGCGAAGCAGACATCCTTTTCGTCGGCTTTCGCCAGGAGCTTGGCCTTGTTGCCGTGGATCTTGTGGCAGACGGCGCAGCTGACTTCCTGGCTGTCGTGGGCGCTGCCTTTCCATAACATCTGCCCCTTGTCCTTGCTGTGGCAGGAAAGGCACGCGGTTGCAGCTTCTTCCGCGCCGATCTTCGCCGGGTTCCGGATCTTCGCCTTGTCGCCCGATTCCACGTGGCCCCCCGCGGGCCCGTGGCAGGATTCGCAGCCCGCGTTCTTCTCTCCGTAATAGGCGGCCTTCGCGTGGATGTTGGCGCGGAAGGATCCGGAGATCCCTTCATGGCACTCCTTGCATTTGTCGCTTCCGACAAAGTCGCCGACGGCGGCTGGTGAGATACCGATCACCGCCAGCAGCAGGCAACAGGCGAGGACTGTCATGATCAACAGTCTTTCAGGTATCGCCTTGTTCTTCATCTATCCGACCCTCCTTTGATTTGGGTGTGCCGAAAACATGGAGACGGATTTCTGCGCTCGTGGGATTTGCGCTAATGCCAAATAATTAGAATCAGCAAGTCTTATATCCAAGGCTGGAACTTGCCGTAACGGCCGACTATGTCATGTTTAACTAAGGGTTGGATCATTCAACAAGCAACGTGCCCAAGTGAAGGCAAAGAGCGATAGCCCGGACGTTTCGTTTACGATACGCAATGCCCGTCATGTTTCGAAAAAGAAACGAGTGGGGGCGTGTTTTCCGGTGGACGGACGCAGAAGGACTATTTCCTGATGCGCTCCCAGAGCGCCTTCCGGCCGATTCCGAGGAGGTTGGAGGCCTGGGTCCGGCTTCCCCCCGCGGCCTTCAAGGCGCGCTGTATGTAATCTTGCTCGAACCTCCTGACGGCGTCTTTCAACTGGAGGATTTCCCCCTCGGCCGGGAGCCTCTCGGAAGAGGTCTTCCCGGCGCCGGGCAGCTCCGGGGGGAGGTGCTTCGGCTCGATGGTCCCCTCCCTGCAGAGTATGGAGGCCCGCTCGACGATGTTCCACAGCTCGCGGACGTTTCCCGGGTATCGGTGGTCCATGAGCATGGCCATAGCCGCATCCGAGACGCGGCGGGCGCCCCCGAGCTTCTCGATGAAGTGGTCAGTGATCAGGGGGATGTCCTCTTTTCGCTCCCGCAAGGGAGGCATCCGGATGGCAAAGACATTCAGACGGTAGAAGAGGTCTTCCCGGAAGCTTCCTTCGGCGACCATCGCCTTGAGGTCGTCCTTGTTGGTAGCCGACACGATCCTTATATCGACGTGGACGTTTTCGTTCCCGCCGATCCTTGTGAAGGAGCGCTCCTGGAGCACGCGAAGAAGCTTCACCTGCGCGGAAGGGGGCATCTCGGCGATCTCGTCAAGGAACAGCGTCCCGCCGTGCGCCTGCTCGATCTTGCCCATCCCGCGACGGATGGCACCGGTGAACGCCCCCTTTTCGTATCCGAACAGCTCCGCCTCGAAAAGGCTCTGGGGAATGGCGGAGCAGTTGAGGGCGACGAAGGATCCGTCCTTCCTCTTGCCGCGCCGGTGTAGGGCTCTGGCGACAAGCTCCTTGCCGGTCCCGCTTTCGCCGAGGATGAGCACCGTGGCGTCCGTATCCGCCACGACGGAGATGAGATCGAAGACCTCCAGCATCCCCTTGCTCTTCCCGACCAGCTCCTCGAACAGGGACTGGGAAACGATGCGCCGCTTCAGGTCCCGGTTCTCCTCCTCCAGGGACCGGACGCGGAAGACCTTTTCCAGAAGCAATAGGAACTCTTCCATCGAAAACGGCTTCGTCAGATAGTCCTCGGCGCCGAGCTTTATCGCCGCCACGGCGGATTCGATGCTGCCGTGGCCGGTAATGGTGATGACGGAGGGAGGGGGAGTTTTCGTCTTCGTCTCCCTGAGGACTTCCAGCCCGTCCTTGCCGGGGAGCCGAAGGTCGGTCACCACGATATCGAACGTATCCGTCCCGAGCAGGCGGATCGCCTCTTCGCCGTCGTCCGCGGCAGTGACGGAGAATCCCGCCTCCTCCAGGTTGTCAGTCAACGTGAATCGGAGTCCGGGGTCGTCCTCGACGACAAGTATGCGTTTTCCCGAAGGGTCCATGTATTTCTTCCCTAAGCAGGAGAGTGCGGGAGGGAAACGAAAAAAGTGGCTCCCTCGCCGGGACGGGAGGACACCGTAATCCTCCCGCCGTGCTGTTCGACGATTTTCTTGCAAACAGCGAGCCCAAGGCCTGTACCCTTGCCAGTCCCTTTTGTCGTGAAGAAGGGCTCGAAGATCCGGCCGAGGTTCTCTTCCGGAATCCCTACCCCGGTGTCGGAGATGACCAGTGTCACGTACGGGCCGCCGTCTACTTGGCTGATGTCGAGCCTTCCGCCGGAATGCATGGCAGCGATGGCGTTCAGCACCAGGTTGACGAGTACCTGCTCCATCTTGTGGGCGTCCGCCCGTACGGTCAGGGGGGGGACGCGGTTTACGACCTCGATCCCGCCCTTGCCGATCTGGAAGTCGAGCAGCTCCAGGGTTTTTCCGACGAGCCGCCGGAGGTCGCAATCGGAAAAGTGCGCGGCGTGGACTGTCGAGTAGTCGAGAAGCTGCGAGACGGCGCGGCGGATCCTATCGAGGCTCTCTCCGACGACCTGCAGGTACTGGTCCCTTTTCGTTTGAGGCAACGACTCCTTCCGCAACGCCTGGACGCCGTGCATCGCCCCCGTGAGGGGGCTGTTTATCTCGTGCGCGATCCCCGCCGCCAGCGTGCCGATCGTCGCCATCTTCTCGGTGCTCCCCAAGAGTTCATGGGTCCTTTTACGCTCGGCCTCTTCTTCCCTCAGACGGTCGACCATGACGCGGTAGCTGTCCTGCAATTCCCCGATCTCGTCGTTGCGCTCCGGCAGCTTCACCGGCTCGAAGCTCCCGGGCTGGACGGCATTGAGGGCGCTCGCCAGCCGCCGTATCGGCCTGGTCATGATCCGCGCGGCGATGAAGACCAACAGTGCCAGAAGGGCCGAAGTCGCGGCCGTAAGGGCCATGACTTTCCTCCTCAGCATGCGTATCTCCCAGGCCAGCCCCTCGAGAGTATAGCCGAGCCGGAGGGTGCCGAAACGCTTCGAGGAGACGTTCAGCGGGACCGCCACGTCGATCACCCCGTCCTTGAATGGATCCCCCACGTGGGACAGGGTAATATCCGCGGCGATCAGCGCCTTCAGGGTCAAGGGATCGTCAAGCCGCTTGTGAAATTGCGTCAGGTCGCTGTGGGAGAGCACGACCCCCTCGGAATCGAGAACAATTGCATAGGAGACGTGCATCTCCTTGCTCGCCACGAGGCGCGAGACATACATATCGAGGAGTCCCGCTTCGGCGACCAGACCGGTCTCTTCGTAGAGCAGGATCTGCGTGAAGGGTAATCTCATCGAGGCTGCTAGGATCCTCGCCTCCCGTTCTCTCCTCTCGAGAAGGTGGTTTTTTTCCTCCTCCACCAGGAGATGGTGAAAACCCAGGGCGATTACGAGTATCACCGCGGCGCCTCCGGCCATGAACTTGCCGGCGAGGGATAATAAAGGACGTCTTATTTTCTGAAGAAGGGGTTCGAAGAGTGGCAACGGACGCCGCATCCCTTGGGAATGGAGACGATCTTTTCATACAGGAAATCGTAGTCCTCGCTTCGGGCCCGCTCGAACCCGTGGAGGAGCTCCGGCCCCAGGCCCGCCAAAGCTTCCCTTTCTTCCGGTCCCCTGATTGAAAGCAGCGCCTGAGTCACCGCTTTTTCCGCATCCCTGGAAAGCGTGGGACCTGCCGCGATCGGGGCGGTAGGAAGTTCTTCCGAGATCGCTATGACCCGAAGCCCCTGCCCCCTGTACTTCCATGCGACGACGTCTTTAACCGCGCCAGCGTCATAGACCCCTTTCAGGACCGCCCTGGCGACCTCCTCGTGGTTGTGGAAGTTCTTCAAGGTTTTCAGATCAGCGGGCGTCACCCCGGCCTCCACCAGCATGAAGGTCGGTATAAGGCTGCCCGTTGTGGAATGGTACGCCCCGTAAGCAAAGCTTCGTCCTTTCAGGTCAGCGATGGTTTTTACCGGGCTGTCATTTCGGACGATGACGCAGCATCGGTATGTCGACCGGCCTTCCGAATTCAGGGGCCGGACGATAGCGCGGGCCCCGAAACGATGCCTTGCGAGCGCGTAGGTGGCGCCGCCGAGGTAGGCGACGTCGGTGACCCCTTTCTCCAGGTCCTCGATCGTCCCAATATAGGAGCGGCCGATGCGCAGCTCGAAACGGTAAGGTGTCTTCCGGCTCAGATAATCCATGAGCGGCTGGTAATATTCGTACATGACGTGCGGATTGAACCGCGGTATAACTCCGAAATAGATCGTCCTCTTCTCCGTCATCCCCCCCCGGGCTGCCAGGGTGGGCAAGACGAGGAGAAGAACGACAAGAATAATTCCCGGCAATCCCCAGAGAGCCAGGATCGGATGTTTTTTCCCGGGTAGGTACGACATGATTTTTCTCCCATAACAGTATACCCGCGCCCGGGAGGCGATACGGGATTTCCTGAAGTCCTTGGGTTGATTGTCCACGCCGGGTCATTTTCCCCTTGACGCTGGACGGAGGGTGGGCTTTAATATACCCTTTGATTTTCAAAGGGAAAGGTTTGCGCCGATGAAGAGGACGGAATACTTCACAAGGGACGAGGCCAACCAGGTCTGGCATGTCGTGGACGCCGAAGGGAAGGTGTTGGGGCGCCTCGCCACGAAGGTGGCCGAAGTCATTCGAGGGAAAAACAAGCCCCGGTTCACTCCGAACGCCGACATCGGCGATTTCGTCATCGTGGTCAACGCCGACAAGGTGAAGCTTACCGGGAAAAAGATGACGGAAAAGACATACTACCGCCACTCCGGGTTCATGGGCGGATTGAAATCCACAACGCCTGAGAAGGTGTTGACTTCGAAGCACCCTGAGAGGCTGGTGGAATGGGCGGTCCGGGGGATGTTGCCGAAGTCGCGCCTGGGCGACCGGCTCATAACGAAACTCAAGGTCTACGCAGGCCCCGACCACCCGCACAAGGCCCAGCAACCCAAGGCGCTTGCGGTCAGCGAATAAGAGAGGAAAGAAGCTAAATGGCACAGGCAGCTAAATTGTACGCGACGGGGAAACGGAAGACCGCCATAGCGCGCGTCTACCTGAAGTCGGGAAGCGGGCGCATAAGCATCAACGGGCGGGAGTTCGAGAACTACTTTCCCGTGCTGGCGCTCCGGGCGGTGGCCGTCCAGCCGCTCGTGCTCACAGGGAAGCGGCAGTCGTTCGACGTCGAGGTCAACGTCCGCGGCGGGGGGCCCGCGGCACAGGCGGATTCGGTGAAATACGGGCTCGCCAAGGCGCTGCAGGCGGACAACCCCGAGCTTCGCCCGGCGCTCAAGCGGGCCGGCTTCCTGACCCGTGACGCCCGGATCAAGGAACGGAAGAAATACGGTCGTCCGGGAGCGAGGAAACGGTTCCAGTTCTCCAAGCGGTAATCAGCGAGGGCGATATGCCCCGTCGAACGGTTCCCGAAGGGGAAGGCCGCTACCGCCGCCTTCCCCTTTTTGTTAGGGACGGTCCTGTGCACGGGCTCTCTGGGGCAGAAAAGGATACTGGTTATTCAGCAGGGGCGTATAAGTCGAAAGGAGATCTCAGGACCGTCCCTGTTTTCCATGTCCTGTGCACGGGCTCTCTGGGGCAGAAAAGGATACTGGTTATTCAGCAGGGGCGTATAAGTCGAAAGGAGATCTCAGGACCGTCCCTGTCTTTAAGTTCTTAGGAACGTCCCGGTTCTTAGGGAGGGGAATATGAAGAGGGTCGCCATTTTCGGCGCGACGGGTTACACGGGGTTCGAGCTTATCCGGCTCCTGCTGTCCCATCCCCGCGCGAAGATCTCGGTGCTTACATCGGAACAGTATTCCGGGCAGCCGGTCGACCAGGCGTTCGCTCCATTCCGTGGAAAGCTTGCGGGGGTCGCCTTCGGAAAAATGGAGGAGATGCTGACCGCCCGGTTCGACGCCGCCTTCCTGGCGCTTCCCCACACGGTGTCGGCCCCGGTCGCCGAGAGGATCCTTTCCAGGGGAATCCCGGTCGTGGATCTGTCGGCGGACTTTCGTTTCAGGAGCGTTCCTCTGTACGAATCGGTCTACGGAGTTACGCACAAGAGCCCGGGCCTGAATTCAGGGGCGGTATACGGCCTGCCCGAGGCTTATCGCGACGGGCTCAGGAAGACGCGGCTCGCGGCGGTCCCCGGATGCTTCCCGACGGCGGTGATCCTCGCCCTGCGCCCGCTCCTGGCGGATCGGCTTGTCGATGGCAAAGGGATAGTGGCCGACTGCAAGACCGGCGTGTCCGGTGGAGGGAGAAGCCCCTCACTCGGGTTCCACTACCCTGAGGTCGAGGGGGGAGTCAGGCCGTACGGACTGCCGAATCACCGGCACAACCCCGAGATGGACCAGGAGCTTTCCCGGGCCGCTGGCGAAAAAGTGGCCATAAGCTTCGTCCCGCACCTGATCCCGATGGTCCGGGGCATCCTGGCGACATGCTACGCCGCGCTGCGGCCGAAAGTCTCGGAGGAGGCGGTCGCTGCCTCATTCCGGAAGGCATACGCGAGTGAGCCGTTCGTGCGGCTGTGTCCTGAAGGGATTCTCCCGTCCACCAAGGATGTGGCGGGGAGCAATTTCTGCGACGTCGCATTCCGGGTCGACGCGAGGGCAAGGCGGGTGGTCGTGGTCTCCGCGATCGACAACCTCGTGAAAGGCGCTTCCGGGGCGGCGGTGCAGTGCTTCAACCTGATGATGGGGTTCCCGGAGGAGGACGGACTCCGGCAGGCCCCCCTCTTTCCGTGATCGCCGCACCGAAAGGAGTTGCGGTGGTCATCCCCGCAAGGTACGCGTCCGAGCGGCTGCCGGGCAAGCCCCTGGCCCAAATAGACGGTCGTCCGATGATATGGTATGTTTGGGAAAAGGCAAGGAAATCCCGGCTTGCAACCCGTGTTGTGGTGGCGACGGACGATGGGCGCATCGCGGAGGTTGTCAAGGGCTTCGGGGGGGAGGCGATGATGACGTCGCTGGCCTGCGCCTCGGGCACGGACCGCGTTGCGGAGGCGGCGCGGGGTCTTTCCGAGGAGATCATCGTCAACCTTCAGGGCGACGAACCGATGATGCACCCTTCCGTAATAGACGCAGTGGTGGCCCCTTTGCTTGCGGACCGGGCGGTATCGATGACCACGGCCGCCCTTCTTCGCGACGATCCGGAGGAGTTTCTGCGCCCGTCCGTGGTGAAGGTGGTCACCGACGCCGGCGGCGATGCGCTCTATTTTTCACGGTCCCCAATTCCCCACTACAGGGACGCCGGTTCGGGCAGGTACCGCAAGCATCTCGGCATCTATGGGTACCGGAAGGAGTTCCTGTTCACCGTTGCCGCCCTGCCGCCGTCCCCGCTGGAGGAAGCGGAGCGGCTGGAGCAGCTCCGGGTGCTTGAAAGCGGTTACAGGATCCGGGTGGTGGACGTGGCGCACGACTCGGTGGGAGTGGACACGCAGGAAGATCTTGCTGCCGTCAAGGAGAGGCTATGCGGGCGGAACGGACAGTAAAGCCGAAATTCATCTTCGTGACGGGCGGCGTCGTGTCCTCCCTGGGAAAGGGGCTTGCCGCCGCTTCCATCGGGGCGCTCCTGGAGGCCCGGGGCCTGAAGATCACGATGCTCAAGCTCGACCCGTACATCAACGTGGATCCCGGCACGATGAATCCGTTCCAGCACGGAGAGGTGTTCGTCACCGACGACGGCGCCGAGACCGACCTCGACCTGGGCCATTACGAGCGGTACGTCTCCTCCAAGATGGGCAAGAAGAACAACTGCACGACCGGCAAGATCTACCACTCGGTGATCAACAAGGAGCGGCGCGGCGACTACCTCGGCGGGACCGTCCAGGTGATCCCCCACATTACGGACGAGATCAAGCGCGTCATTTTCTCGGTGGCGAAGGGGTACGACCTTGCGATCGTGGAGGTGGGCGGCACCGTGGGGGACATCGAGAGCCTGCCTTTCCTGGAGGCGATCCGCCAGGTGCGGACCGACCGGGGCAAGGAGAACACGCTCTACGTCCACGTGACGCTCGTCCCGTACATCGGGACGGCGGGGGAGCTCAAGACCAAGCCCACGCAGCACAGCGTGAAGGAGCTTCGCTCCATCGGCGTCCAGCCCGACGTCCTGCTTTGCCGCTGCGACAGGCCGCTGCCCAAGGAGATAAAGGCGAAGATCGCCCTGTTCTGCAACGTCACCGAGGACGCGGTGATAACGGCCCGGGACGTGGAGCAGATATACGAGCTGCCGACGGTCTTCCACCAGGAGGGGCTGGACGACAAGATCATGGAGTCGCTGAACATCTGGGCCGGTGAGCCGAAGCTAGATGCGTGGACCAAGGTCGTCGAGAAATGGAAGAACCCGGTGGGAGAGGTCACGATCGCCATCGTCGGCAAATACGTCAACCTGCGCGAGTCATATAAAAGTTTGAACGAGGCCCTGACGCACGGAGGGATCGCCCACTCGGTGCGTGTGCATCACCGGTACGTCGACTCCGAGGAGATAGAGAAGCAGGGAGCCGAGGCGCTCCTGAAGGGAGCGGACGGGATCCTGGTCCCGGGAGGGTTCGGCTCGCGAGGCGTGGAGGGGAAGATCTCCGCGGTGAAATACGCCAGGGAGAACGGCGTCCCCTACTTCGGCATCTGCCTGGGGATGCAGGTGGCCGTGGTGGAGTTCGCCCGGAACGTCTGCGGAATGGCGGCCGCCACCAGCCGGGAGCTCGATTCCGAGAGCGAGTGCGCGGTGATCGATCTCATGCCGGACCAGCGCGGCGTCGTTGACAAGGGGGCGACGATGCGGCTGGGCGCGTACCCCTGCCGCCTTTCCGAGAAGTCGCTCGCCAGGAAGGCTTACGGTGCGCTGGAGGTCTCGGAACGGCACAGGCACCGTTACGAGGTGAACAACGAGTACCGGGAAGCGCTTGCCTCCAAGGGCTTGAGAGTCACCGGCCTGTCGCCGGATGGACGCCTCGTGGAGATAGTGGAGATCCAGGACCATCCCTGGTTCCTGGGCTGCCAGTTCCACCCGGAATTCCAGTCCCGGCCGATGTCGCCCCACCCCCTGTTCCGGGATTTCATAGGCGCCGCCCACGCGGTCTCCCGGGGGCAGGTAGCGACGTGATCCGCCAGGTCGAGATCGCGGGCCGGTTCCGTATAGGGCAGGGGAACCCCCCGGCCATCATAGCGGGGCCGTGCGTCCTGGAATCGGAGGACCTTGCGTTCGCCGTTGCGGAATTTCTCTCCGGGCTCGCCGTCCGCCTGAAGGTCAACCTCGTCTTCAAGGGCTCCTTCGACAAGGCGAACCGCTCCTCGGTCCGGTCCTACAGGGGGCCGGGCATGGAGGAAGGGTTGCGCATCCTGGGAGAGATCCGGCGAAAGTTCGGCATCCCGGTGACCACCGACGTGCACGACCCGCGCCAGGCCGAATCCGCGGGCACAGCGGTGGACCTGATCCAGATCCCGGCGTTCCTCTGCCGGCAGACCGACCTGCTGGTCGCGGCCGGGAGGACGGGTCTTCCCGTGAATATAAAGAAGGGGCAGTTCATGGCGCCGTGGGACATGGCGAACGCCGTGGAAAAGGTCGTCTCGACGGGGAATTCCGGGGTCATCGTCACCGAGAGGGGGACGATGTTCGGATACAACAACCTGGTCGTCGACTTCCGGGGGATCCCCCAGGTCCGCGAGGGGATCTGCCCGCTGATCTTCGACGCCACGCACAGCGTTCAGCTTCCGGGCGGAGCGGGGGATTCATCCTCGGGGGACCGAAGGTTCGTCGCGCCTCTCGCGCGGGCGGCGGTTGCGGCCGGAGCGGACGGGGTCTTCCTCGAGGTGCATCCGGACCCGGAGAGCGCGCGATCGGACGGCCCCAACAGCCTGCCGCTTGAAGATGTGGAGCCGCTGCTGCGTTCGCTTCTCTCCATCCGCGCAGCGGTGGAATTCCCGGCGGGGCCGGAAGGGGGCCGGGCATGACCCGCGACCTGTCGGAACGCGCCGCCAGGGTCCTGTCCGTCGAGGCGGCCGGGATACTCGGGCTTGCGAAGAAGCTAGACGCGAATTTTCAGCGGGCCGTCGACCTGCTGCTTGGGGCGCGCGGCAAGGTAGTGGTCACGGGGATGGGCAAGTCAGGCCTCATCGGGCGCAAGATAGCGGCGACCCTTGCCTCGACGGGGACGCCGGCCTTCTTCCTCCACCCGGCGGAGGGGCTCCACGGCGACATAGGGATGGTCCTCGAGGGAGACGTCGTCATCGCGATCTCCAAGTCGGGCGAGACGACGGAGGTGATCTCCCTGGTCCCGGTCTTCAAGCGCCTTGGCCTGCCGCTTATCGCCCTTACGGGGGACACGGGCTCCACGCTGGCGCGCCATGCCGATGCCGTGATCGATGTCGGGGTATCCGAGGAGGCGTGCCCGATGGGGCTCGCCCCGACGGCGTCCACGACGGCCGCCGTCGCCATGGGGGACGCTCTCGCGGTGGTGCTGTTCGAGGAGAAGGGATTTTCCGCCCGGGACTTCGCGATGCTGCACCCCGGCGGCTCGCTGGGCCGGAAGCTGCTGACGGTCGAGGATCTCATGCACGCCGGGGACGGCGTCCCGCTGGTCTCCACCGACACGCCGCTTAAGGACGCGCTGTTGACGATCAGCGCCAAGAGGCTGGGCGTCACCGGAGTCCTCGACGGATCGGGGGCGCTGGCGGGCGTGATCACCGACGGAGATGTCCGGCGGGCGATGGAGAGAGGGGTAGACCTCTTCCGCACGCGCGCCGAGGAGGTGATGTCCACGCGTCCCAAGCGCATTTTTTCCAGCGATCTCGCCGCCTCCGCCCTGCGGAAGATGGAGCAGAATTCGATCACCAGCCTCTTCGTTTTCGACGGCGGGGACGAAGGCCGGCTGGTCGGCATCGTCCACATACACGATCTACTGAAGGCGGGGGTAGGATGAACTCGCCGGTGATCCGGCCCGGCGCAGCGGAAAAAGCGGCGGGTGTGCGCCTGTTCCTGCTCGACGTGGACGGGGTCCTGACCGACGGCGGGATCGTCTACGACAGCCGGGGCGTGGAAATCAAGCGGTTCCACGTCCGGGACGGGCACGGCATAAAGATGCTCCAGAGGGCTGGTGTAGAGGTGGGAATCATCACCGGCAGAACGTCGGAGGTGGTATCGATCCGTGCGAAGGAGCTGGGTATTTCCATTGTACGGCAGGGGTCCGCGGACAAGGTGGCCACCTGGCGGGAGATCCTGGCGGAGAAGGGGCTGTCGCCGCGCGAGACCTCCTACGTGGGAGACGACATAGTCGATTTGCAGCTGCTGGGGGAGGTGGGCTTCGCCGCTTCTGTTTCCGATGCGGAAAGCTATGTCATGGACGCGGCGGACTACGTTTCCTCCCGGCCGGGAGGCGGCGGCGCGGTTCGGGAAATCATCGAGTTCCTCCTCAAGTCCAGCGGGTCGTGGGGAAAAGCATCCTCCAGGTATTTCACGGACGCGCGGTAGATTATGCGCCTGCGCTTCTCCTCCATTGCGGCTTTGCTGGCGGTCCTGGGCGGCCTCGCGCTGATTGCGTCAGTCACTTGGAGAAATGCCGGGGCGCCTGGCGCCGGAGATGCGAACAGCGGCGAA
>JAGVHM010000148.1 GCA_020056545.1 bacterium | reverse complement strand
GGCAATCCCTTCATGGATCGCCTTTACCTGCCACTCCTGCACGGCAAGATATTCCTCGACGGCGCAAGCCGCCAGGTAGGATTTCGACCGATCGGTCGATTTCGCCAGGTTCTCCAGCCGGCCGGCCAAATCTTCCGGCAACCGCACGGAAAGCAATGATGTCTTCGACATATCATCCCTCGTGTACATGTGATTACAATATGATGATATCCGTAAGTGAAACGGAAAACAACCGGATTCGACAACCTAGGACACTCGTGGAGGATTTCCCCCTGAAATAACTTGGGTGCAGCCGAAATATATGAGGTCTTTTCCTAAACGTTTCCTCTTGTTTTGAATCCTATGCGGCAACAAGATATCGCCTATACTGATGGTAAGAAATCTTCCGTCCGCTCCCGAAGGACGCCATGATGCCACGCTGTTTCCTCATCGTCCTGCCGGCCATGTTAGTGTGCGCGTTTTCGCCGGTTTTCGCCCAGGAAAGCGTCCCCTTTCGCACGATTTCCATGCGGGAATGCGTGGAGATCGCCCTTAAGAACAACATCGACATCGCGGTCGCAAAGGCCGAAAAGGAGATCGGGGCGCTGGGAATCCCGATGGAAGAGGCGGCTTTCCTGCCCAGGTTTACGGGTGATCTCAGTGCTTCCAACTCGATTACCCCAAGCGGCTCTGCGCTCGACGGAACCCTTTCCCTCGATCAGAAGACCTTCAAGTTCGACCTGGGGGCAAAAGACCTGCTTCGCACGGGCACGGTCCTGTCCCTCGCATTCGAGAACCAGCGCCAGGAAAGCAGCACCTCGATCGCCCTGCTCTCCCCCCAATACATCACCGCGCTCACCCTCTCGGCCCAGCAGCCGTTGTTGAAAAACTTCGGACGGCAGGTGACGGAAGGGCCCCTCCGGATCGCGCATGCCGGAGCCGCGGCCAAGACCGAGGAATGGAAGGCAAAGGTGATGGACACCGTCGCCGCCGCCCGGGTCGCATTCCTTTCGTTCTTCGCGGCCGGACGCGAGGTGGAGGTTCGCAAGACGGCAATGGAACTGGCGGAGCGCCTGATGGTCCAGACCGGCGCGAGGGTCGACGCCGGCACCGCCGCACCGATGGACCGTCTCCCCGCCGAGGCGGCGGCCGCCGCCCGTAAAGAGGAGCTGATCCGCGCCGAAGCGACGGCGCAGACCGCAGGGGACGACCTGAAAATCGTACTGGGCCTCCGCTCCCTCCGCGAATGGGAGGAGCGGCTTGCGCCAGCGCCCCTGCAGGAGGAAATCCCCCCTCCCGGTCCCGGCGATACGTTCGAGGAGGCGCTGCGCAGGCGTCCGGAGGTCGCCGCGCAGGCCGAACGGATAAAGCAGGCCGAAATCCAGGAGGCGGTCGCGCGGAACCGGACGCTTCCTTCCCTCGATCTCACCGTTTCCGCCGGGCTCTCCGGGCTTGCCGGCTCCCCCAACCCGAGCCCCCTGTTTCCCGGTTCCACAACCGCGTTTACCGGTAACTACGGGGACAGCCTGGACCAGATGTTTTCCGGACGGTATTACAACTGGTTCGTGGGGCTCAAATCCGAGATCCCCTGGCGATTCGACAGGGAGAAGGCTGAGTGGGCCAGGGCCCGCTCCGCCCTCGTGGAACAGCGCCTGCTGGAAGAGGGGCTTCACCTGCGAATCCGCGCGGAGGTGCGGAAAGCAAGGCGGGACCTGGAGTCCGCATTCGAGAGGATCGCGGCGACGCGCGCCTCGGTCGCAGCCGCCTCGAAAAACCTGGAGGCGGAAGAGAAGAAGCTTTCTCTCGGCAGGTCAACCACAATCGAGGTCCTCAGGATCCAGCGGGACCTTTCTGAGGCGCGCCTCGCCGATGTCCGCGCGCAGATGGACGCGCATGCGTCCCGTACCCGGCTGTGGCGGGCGGTGGGGACAATACTTGAACGGGAAGGGATCGCGCTCCGATGAAAATACGCACCAAGGCGGTATTGGGAGGAGCGGCGCTTGCAATCGCTGCCGCCGTTTTCGCCTACTACAGGTATTCAACCTCGATCGAGGTGGACGTCTTTGAAGCGAAGAGTGGACCGATCGAGGAATACGTCACCGCCGTTTCCGCGGGCACGGTCAAGTCCCGCCGGGAGTCCGTCCTCTCGGTCGAGGTGGGCGGAAGGGTTTCGGAAGTCAGCGCCGCGGAAGGGGACATGAAGAAGAAGGGCGACCTGCTTGCGGTCCTTTCCGATCCAGAGCTGGACCGGCAGGTCGACGGCGCGCAGTCCGACTTCCTTTCAGCGCAGGAGGGCCTGCGGCAGGCGGAGGCGAGGCTCGATGAGGCCGAGCGGAAATACCGGGCGGAATCCGCGCGCGCCGCGAACAACCTTCGAAAGATCAGGGATGACCAGATGCGCGCCTCCGCCCTGTTCCGTGGCGGTTTCATTTCGAAGTCGGAAATGGAGCAGGCCGACACGCTTCTCGCCAACGCGGAGGAGGAAGGCCGGATAGCCGCCGCGGGGGAGGCCGCGGTGCGGGCGATAGGGCGGGAGATGGAATCGATCAGGGCCAGGATGGAATCGGCAAAGGCGAAAGCCGCTTCCCTCGTCAACCGCCGGTCGAAACTGCGCATCACGGCTCCCTACGGCGGCGTGGTTACAAGGAAAACGGTGGAGGTGGGCGAGACGAAGGCGCCGGGCGCCCCCCTTTTCGTCCTTGCCGATCCGGGCGACATTTTCATCGAGGCTCCCATAGACGAATCGGAATCGGCCAAGATCAAGGTGGGACAGAATGCGAAGCTTTACCCCGACGCCTATCTCGGGGAAACGTTCGCCGGTCAGGTCTCCGAGATAAAGCCGACCGTCGAAGTGTCAAAGGAGGTCTCACGCGCCAACACGATCCGCGTGGTGGCGCCGTCGCCGCCCAAGCCGCTGCGCCTGGGCATGTCGGTGGACGTCGAGGTGCGGACCGGGGGGAAGGACAACGTCATGCTTGCCCCCTCCTCCGCAGTGATGGAGCGTGAAGGGCAGAAATTCGTCTTCGTCGTCCAGGACGGGAAAGTGACCCGTAAAAACGTGACGTCGGGGATCTCCAACTGGGAGCGAACCGAAATCCTGTCCGGGATTTCTCAAGGGGACGCCGTCATCACGTCGCTGGAGATCAAGAACCTGAACCCCGGGAGCCGCGTTGGCATCCGCAGCCGCAAGTGAGCCCCTCCTCCGCCTCCGGAAGGTGAGCAAGATCTACGAGGCCGGCACGCAGGCCGTTGTGGGCCTCACGGACGTCGATCTCGACATCTTCTCCGGGGATTTCCTGGCCGTCATGGGGCCTTCCGGCTCCGGCAAATCCACCATGATGAACATCCTTGGATGCCTGGATGTGCCCACCTCAGGCGTCTACGAGATCAAGGGGATCCCCGTATCCAGCCTCTCCCCTGAGGCGCTTGCGGTCATGAGGAACCGGGAGATCGGCTTCATCTTCCAGGTGTTCCATCTTCTCCCCCGCTACTCCGCGCAAAGAAACGTGGAACTCCCCCTGCTCTACGCCGGGGTCGGCCGGGAGGAGAGGGCGAAGCGCGCCCTGGAGGCGCTCAGGTCCGTTGGAATCAAGGACCGGAAAGACCACCTCTCCAACGAGCTTTCCGGCGGGCAGAAACAGAAAGTCGCGATTGCGCGCGCGCTCGTCAACCGCCCATCCCTCCTGCTGGCCGACGAGCCGACGGGCAACCTTGATTCGAAATCCGGCGAGGAGCTGCTCTCGATACTCACCCGGCTCAACGCGGAAGGGGCGACCATCGTCCTCGTCACCCATGATCTCGCCATCGCAAAATATGCCAGGCGGATCGTCTACATAATCGACGGGCGGCTTGTCACCCCCGAGGAGTACAGGGAGATGCGGGGATGAGCCCGCTGGAGCTGTTCCGCGTGTCCCTCGAGTCCTTGCGGACCAACCGGCTCCGCTCGGCCCTGACCATGCTGGGCGTTATCATCGGGGTAGCCGCGGTGATCCTCCTGGTTTCACTCGGCCAGGGGACGAAGAACTACGTCGAGGAGCAGTTCGCAGGCCTGGGCGCGAACATCCTGATCGTCACTCCGGGGAAGGTCGAGACAAAGGGCGGCCCGCCCATCATCGGGGGGGCGAAGCACAAGCTGACGATGGACGATTCGAGGGTATTGGACAAGAAGGGGTACCTGTTCTCCGGCGTCGCGCCCGTGATCTTCGGCGCGGCGGAGGTCAGGCTCGGCTCGAGGTCGCGCAACGTGACCGTCCTGGGGGTCACCAAGGAGTTCTCTGACGTCAGGAACATCCACGTGGAGGTAGGCAGCTTCGTCACAGACGCCGACGTGGAGGCGAAACGACGGGTCTGCATGCTTGGCAGGACCGTGAAGAGGGAGCTGTTCGGGAACGCCAACGCGCTTGGCCAGACGGTCAAGATCTCGGGAGCGCGCTTCCGCGTGATGGGTGTCATGGAGCGCAAAGGGGTGAGCCTGGGGTTCGACATCGACGACATCGTGTTCATCCCGGTCCGCACGGCGATGGATATTTTCGACACCGACGCTCTCCTTGAGATCCTCATATCCGTCCGGAACAAGAACGACATCGACAGCGGGAAGGAGCTCGCCCGCTCGCTGCTTTACAAGAACCATAACCGGCACGAGGACTTCACCATCACAAACCAGGCTGCGATGCTCTCGTCGCTGTTCACCATACTCGACACGCTCACCTACGTGCTCGGAGGGATCGCGGCGATCTCGCTGCTTGTCGGTGGGATCGGCATCATGAACATCATGCTGGTGACCGTTAAGGAGCGGACGAACGAGATCGGGATCCGGAAGGCCGTCGGGGCGCGGGACCGGGACATTCTCCTCCAGTTTCTGCTGGAGTCGACCACACTGTCCGCCGCAGGAGGGATCGCGGGGATGCTTATCGGCACGCTTGGGGCCGGCATCATACGGTTCGCCGTCCCCAAGCTCCCGGTGGCGATCCCTTCATGGTCCATCGTCCTCGCCTTTACCTTTTCGGTTTTCGTCGGTATCTTCTTCGGAGTGTATCCCGCGCGGAAAGCTGCCGCGCTGCATCCCATCGAGGCGCTGAGGTACGAATGACCAAGGCTAACCGCATGCTG
>JAGVHM010000209.1 GCA_020056545.1 bacterium | reverse complement strand
TTGGCCAGCCATCCCAGGGCAGGGAAGCTCTTGCTTGTCCTGCTGTATTTGAATGTGACAAGGAATGCGGGGCAAGTTTAACTAACGCCTTGCCGTTTCTGGATCTATATGGGGACAGATTTGAAATCTGTCCCCCCCAAAAACCATAACGAAAACAGAGGAGGAAAGGTTTATGACGGAGTACGACTACTGGAAGATTTTCCCCCGCATGCCGAAGAAGGTGACCATCGGCGACATTACCATCCGGGACGGATTCCAGCACGAGGAGAAGACCATCTCCACGGCGGCCAAGATTTTTTACGGCGAGGAGCTGATCCTCGCGGGATGCCGGGAGATCGAGCTGACGAATCTCGGCAATCCCGAAGGCATCCCCCAGTTCCGTGATGCCGAGAAGGTGCTGACCTACTTTCGGGGGGATCGGTTCAGGAAGAACTGCGAGCGCCGGGGGATCAACCCGGCGGAGATCACCTTTACCGCCGTAACCATCCGGGAAAAGGCCGTGGACACGGCGATCGAACTCCGCAAGCGGGGCGTCGGCCCGGACCGGATCCTGATGATGGTTTCCACCGACCCGGAACATCACTATGCCAACTCCGGCACCACCCTATCGCAGTACTGGAAAGAGGTGGAGCGGTGCATAAGGAAGGCCGCCGATGTCGGGATCAAAATGAACGGCACGGTCAGCACCATCTGGGGGAGCCCGATCACCGGGGCGACCCGGATGGAGGACGCCGTGGAGTTCACCAAGCGCTTCCTGGAACTGGGCGCCCACGACATCGAACACGCGGATCACGACGGCTCCGCCACGCCGGCCCAGGTTTACCGGTACTACTCCATGATCCTGGACGCCATTCCTTACCCGGAGGTGCATCTGGCCCATTTCCACGAGACGAAACGGATCGCCCCCGCCTCGGTTCTGGCCGCGCTTCAGGCGGGTATCTGCCGCTTCGAGGCGACGCTCGGCGGTCTGGGCGGGCAGCCGGCCAACTTCCTCGACGATTGTCCCGTACGCGGAACGGGGGAATACTACTACAGGGATCCCCGGTATGTGGGCCTCGTCACGCTGGAGGATCTGCTGGTGATGATCGACGAAATGGGCATCGAACACGGGTATGATGTGGACCGGGTGCTCTGGCTGGGACGCCAGATGGAGAAGACAGTCGGCCGGCGCCTCCGTTCCGAGGCCATCTGCAACGGGCGCACGGTCCGCGAGGGCCACCCGGAATATGCCCGGCCGGGTCTGAAGAAGCTCATCGAGAAGGTTGGGGAGAAGCCGGGGCAGATGGTCCCCACGGATTGGGCGCCCCAGGCCGTACTTCCCGAACGGCTCCGGCCGAAGGCATGACGCCTCGGAAGGATTGCGACCCGTAAAAAGTGAAATTTCCCCTCCCCTGGCGGGAGGGGATTAAGGGGAGGGGAAAATTACTCACCGAAATACAACCACTTTTCGCCCTCACCCTAACCCTCCCCCGTCGAGGGGGAGGGGGATTTCGGACTTATTACGGAGGCATCCATGATCACCGCCGTGATTCCCCGGGGCGCTGGCCCCCTGGCCGAAGGGCGCCTGGAGGAGCTTCTCCGGAGCCCCCTGATCCGGAAAGTTGTTGTCCTCGACGCCGGGGCCGGATGTCCTCTTCCGGTGCGCTGCGAGGCGCTTGCGGTCTCCGATCCCGCTTCCGGCCCGACCTGGAACGCCCTTCTCGCCAAGGTTGCCACACGCTATCTGCTCCATGTTTCTCCGGGGGATGTCCGGCCCGATCCCCGCGCCCCGGAACGTCTGGTCGAGACGGCGGAGGCGACCGGGGCGGGAATGGTCTATGCGGATTACGCCGAGATCCGCGGGGGAAACATCCTTGAACATCCGGTGAACGACTACCAGACAGGGAGCATCCGCGACGGTTTCGATTTCGGCCCCGTCATGCTGATCTCCATAGCCGCTTTGCGCCGGGCGCTCCGGAAGTACGGGGCGATCCCGCCCTGCCGGTGGGCCGGCTGGTATGACCTCCGCCTGAAGCTCTCGACCGATCGGGCGCTCTTCCATCTCCCGGAGCGCCTCTCCGTTGTTGCGGAGGCCGCCGGGGCCGGGGCAGACGGGACCGGGCAGGGGGACAAGATAGTCGGGGACAGATTTGAAATCTGTCCCCCGCAGTTCGCTTACGTCGATCCGGGGAACCGGGCGTTCCAGGAGGAGATGGAGACAGTCGCGACCGCGCATCTCCGCCGGATCGGGGCCTGGCTTGCTCCGGTGTTTCGCGATGTTTGGCCTTCGCGAGATCCTTTTCCCGTGGAGGCGAGCGTCGTCATACCCGTTCGGAACCGGGCCCGGACCGTGGCCGACGCCGTAAAGAGCGCCTTCGCGCAGCGGACCGATTTTCCGTTCAATGTGATCGTCGTGGACAACCATTCCACCGACGGCACAACGGCGATCCTTGCGGACCTCGCAGGCCGCCATCCCGCGCTGAAACACGTCGTTCCAAAGCGGCTGGACCTCTCCATCGGCGGCTGCTGGAACGAGGCAATCTTTTCCAAAGCCTGCGGCCGGTACGCCGTTCAGCTCGATTCGGACGACCTCTACCGGGGAGACGATGTCCTCCAGCGGCTCATCGATCTACTGCGGCGGGGGAATTGTGCGCTGGTCGTCGGTGCATACACCATTGTCGACGGTAATCTGCGGGAGATCCCGCCCGGGCTGATCGACCACCGGGAGTGGAGCGACTCAAACGGGCGAAACAACGCGCTGCGCATCAACGGTCTGGGGGCGCCCAGGGCCTTCAACACGACGATCCTCCGCCGGACCGGGTTTCCGAACGTCGGCTATGGCGAGGATTATGCGGCGGCCCTCCGCCTGTCGCGGGAATACCGGATCGGCCGGATCTATGACAGCCTCTACTTCTGCCGCCGCTGGGAGGGGAACACGGACGCCGCCCTTTCCATCGAGCAGGCGAACCGCCACGACGCCTACAAGGACCGGCTCCGGACGATCGAGATCCGTGCGCGACGAAAACTGAACGGGGTGAGGGGATGGAGATCCTGATCCGGCCGTGGCGGATGGAGGACCTGCCGGCGGTGCGGCGGATCCTCTGGGAGTCCTGGATCGCCGCCTACAGCGCCTTCGTTCCGGAGGAGGATCTCCGCGCCTACCATGAGGCAACCTACCGGATTGAATCCCTGACTCATCTGTATGAAAGCCCTTTCGTTCACGGCTTCATCGGCGAGGCGGACGGCGAAGCGGCTGGTTTCGCCCGGACGCAGTTTAATAAAAGCGAAAACCGCATCTTCCTGGCCTCGCTTTATCTGCTGCCGGACTTTCAGCGGAAAGGGATCGGCGGAAGGCTTCTCCGGGCCGCGGAGGAGAAGGCCCTGGCCTATAACCTTGGAGATCTCTGGGTCGGGGTGATGGTCCAGAACGAGGCGGCCCGCCGCTGGTACGAAAAGCGCGGCTTCCGGTTCGTAAGGGAGGAACCGTTCCGGATGGGCGGGACGACCGTTCCCCATCTGATCGGCTTCAATGTGATCAGGGAATGAGACTGAAGACGGAAATCAATTTACTTCCATTACTTTTTCTTCTACGGATTACCGCCGGAACGGGAATGATAACATTTTGCGGGAACGGCCATCATGACGCCGAATAGTGGGACGGTCGCAGGATTGGAGCGGCGATGCTTCGCCGTTTTTGACGGCGCGCGGGAGACGGTTCCCCTTGCCGACATGGCGGTCGCTCTTCTCGAACGGCAGAAGAAAACCTGGCCCGGCCTCGCTGGGGGGTATGAGGCCCTGGGGGAGGCCAGGTTGCGCGAGATCCGCGGCAACGGCTGGGGCGTCAAAATCCAGTTCAATCCGAGGCGGATCGTCAGCAGCGGCGCAAGGGTCGATCCCGAAACCATTCGGCGGCGCCCCTGTTTTCTCTGCCCCGACCATCTCCCGCCGGAACAGCAGGCGATCCTCTACCGGGACGACTATCTCGTCCTGTGCAATCCGATGCCGATCTTTCCGGGCCATCTGACGATTGCGCACCGCCGCCATCTTCCCCAGTCGCTCCCGGAGAATATGATAACATTTCTTAGGTTTGCTGTGGACTTCGGTCCCCGGATGACCCTCTTCTACAACGGCCCGCGCGCCGGCGCCTCGGCGCCGGACCACCTCCATTTCCAGGCGGCCCCCGCCGGTCTGATGCCGGTGGAACAGGAGATTCTGGATCCCCGAAAACGGACCGGGGCGTGGCGGCGGGATGGCGTGGAGATCTGCCGGACGGCGGGGCTGGCCCGCGGGATTCTGGTGATCGAGGGGAGGGAAGAAGGAAACGTTGCAGCGGCGGTCGTGGAGCTGATCGGCACGCTCGGCCGCTCGACGACCTCTGACGACGAGCCGCTGCTGAACATTCTTTGCACCCGCACCGGGGAAGGGTGGCGCCTGATCCTCTTTCCCCGGCTGAAGCTCCGGCCGGCAGCCTATTTCCTTGAAGGAGAAGAGAGACTCCTTATCAGCCCCGGCGCCGTGGATATGGGCGGGATGATCATCGCCTCGCGGGAGAAGGAGTTCCACGCGCTGACACCGAACCTCGTCCGGGAGATCTTCCGGGAGGTCGCCTTCGACGACGCGGCGGTCGACGCCCTGCTTGATCTTCTCTGATGCCGCGGAAGCTTTGAATGTTTCTCCTCGCTGTCATTCCATTGCCCGGCCGACGATGATCCCCGTCCGGGCGCGGCGAGAGATCAGATAACGGTACAGGGTTTCATCCGATAGGACCACCTTTCCCGCGGCGCTGGATGCGTGTAGTAGATGGAGCCCCCGGGGGCCGCGGACGGCGATCCCGGTGTGGCTCACGTCGATTCCGTCCGCGTCCGTTGCAATCGCTATGATGTCGCCGTTTTCGATCCGCTTTTCCATTCCCGGCAAGTCGGCCTTCGGGACACAATGGAGCGTCCGCCGGGAACAGGCCGCCTCCACGATCCGCATCCGCCGGAAAGCGGCCGCGGCCTGGAGCGGCGGGTGCTCCTCCCGATGGTCCGTCAGTTCATGGAACGCCTTCCGGAACGGAATGCCGCCGAGCTCGCGCGTGATCTCCCGGATGACGCCTTTGCGGCCGTTGTCCCGGAGCCAGTCGGTGAAGTAGTGGAGGCGGGAGGGGTAGCCGTCCCGGCGTCCGCCCCGATAGCGGATCCGCTCCAGGGCCACTGCGTAGTCCCCAAAGGCGGTCTTTCCCGCCCGGATCATGCCCGCCAGGACGACGGCGTTCTCGACGAACGTGACGCAGTCGAAGGCGCGCAGGTTGACAACGAGCCTCTCGGGGCCTTTTTGCTCCAGCGTTCCGGCCTCGTAGGGGGCGCCGAGGAAGTGGAGCCCGACCTCAACGATCAGGTTGCCGACCGATCTTGCGGTATCTCCGCGCTCCCGTGCTTTCTCCAGCAACGCCTTGCAGATTTCACGGTCATCCGGCAGATAAATGATCTCCTTTTCCTCACAGGTTGCTTTAACGGCCGTTGCACGGTCGCCCGTGCAACGGCTGCGTTTAAGTCTATTTTAACCGGAGCGCCGCCTTCATCAGCGAGAAGATCTCCGTGTTGTGCAGCAACCCGCCGATCTTCTCGGAACCCGGCCCGCT
>JAGVHM010000167.1 GCA_020056545.1 bacterium | reverse complement strand
GTCACCATTGGGCCACCCCCCCGAAGGAGAGTATGACCCGGTTTGGGTGGTACACTTCTCAATGACGCTTTTTGGTACAGTTTTAACTGACGTTCCACACCCGCGCGGAAAGCTGCCGCGCTGCATCCCATCGAGGCGCTGAGGTACGAATGACCAAGGCTAACCGCATGCTGCGCGTCGGGCGCATCCCTTACGCGAACCTGCTGCCGATCTTCCATGCGCTCACCACGCACTTCTCCCTTGAAAATATCCGGTTCGTCACTGGAACTCCATCGGAGCTGAACCGGAAACTGCGCGCGGGCCGGCTTGATATCTCGCCATCCTCCTCGATCGAATACGGGAAGAACCCGGGGCTGTACCTCCTGTGCCCGGGCATCTCCATCTCCTCCCGCTCGAAGGTGATGAGCGTGCTCCTGCTCTCGAACGATCCGTTGTCGAGGATTTCAAACGATCCAGTCGCCGTCTCCGGCGCCTCCGATACATCTGTCGCGCTCCTCGAGATCCTGCTTCGGGAATCCCTTGGGAAACGGAACCGTCTTGTCCGGACCCACGCCACCCCTAAGGAGGCGCTTCGCCGGCACCCCGCATACCTGGCCATCGGCGACGAGGCGATCCGCGCGAGCCTGGACGGCACGGCGAAACACTCGACCGACCTCGGTGAATGGTGGCGAAGGGAAACGGGGCTGCCGTTCGTCTTCGCGCTCTGGATCGTTTCCCGGGAGGCGCTCCTCCTGCGAAGGGAATCCTTGCGCTGCTTCGCGCGCACCCTCCTGAGCGCCAAGAGGATCGCCCGCGAATCCCTGACACGGCCCGAGCATCTGCGCATCGGCCCGGCCTGGATGCCGAAGGAGCTTCGCACGGCATACTGGCGGAACCTCTCGTATGAACTCGAGGAGGAAGTGGAAGGGCTCCTTCGGTTCTACCGGCTCGCGAATAAGATCGGCCGGATCCCTTCGGTGCCCCCCCTGCGATTCCTCGAGCTGACCTGACCGGGCGGCATGGTAGAATAGGATATTCCCAGCCGGGAGGGCAACGATGATCCATAAAGACATGAAAATAGAGGACGTCCTCCGGAAGTTCCCCCAGACGATCCCCGTTTTCGAGCGGTTCGGAATCGACTGCGCCGGCTGCCAGCTCTCCGAATTCGAGAACCTCGAGCACGGGGCGAAGGTCCACGGCATCAACCTGGAAACGCTTATTTCGGGGCTGAACGACTCGCTGAAGCAGAAAAAGGCTTAGCGCCTACCCACGGCGTGTGAACTCCGCCCGGGCGTCTTCGGACTCCCACACGGTGACGCGGGCGAGCCGGGCAGGGCCCGCGATCCTTCCTTCCATTTCGTCGTAAATGTACCGCGCGATGTTCTCCGAAGAAGGGTTCTGCACGTCGAATGGGGGGATTTCGTTAAGGTGCTTGTGGTCCAGGCGCGCAAGGATGTCGTGCAGCGCCGCTTTCATCTCGCGGAAATCCAGCGCCATCCCGCGCGCATCCAGCTCCTCCGCCTCCACGGTCGCTTCGACCTGCCAGTTGTGGCCGTGAAGCCGCTCGCAGTTCCCCTGGTACTCCCGCAGCAGGTGGGCGGCCGCGAAGGAGGAACGGACTGTCAGGCAGTAAAGGTCCTTTTTCATTGCCCCGCCATCGGAGAAAGAACAATACGTGATTTCGATGCCGCCCGCGAGAACCAGTTTCTGATCTCTGCGGCCGCCTCCTCCGCGAACAGGTCGCTGCGGATCTTCGCCTCCGACAGCTCGCTCTCCGGAGCGCCGGCCCGCGAGCGTACATCCATCTCCTTCCTGACATCCTCGTCCGTCACGTTGATGAAGACGGCGACGTTTTTTTCCAGGAACTCACGCACCATCAGCCTGCGGGTCGCGAGGCCGCGTGCGGCTTCCCCGGAATCCGCCGCCGCGCACGGGGAGAGACACTTCTTCATCCCTGACTCGATGACGGCCGTCATCGCCGCGAGCGCCGCGTTGTCCACCGCTCCCAGCCCGAGTTTCACGCGCTCCTGCAGGACCAGGGCGTCCGAGACGAGCTTCCGCCTGGCTTCGGGAAGCGGAATCTCCGAAGCCGGCTGGCCGGGTACCGCGCCGCACCTGTAGAAACAGGCCTCTCTCGAAACGTCCGAAAGGAAGATGACCTCACCGTTGACAGAGGCGGCTGTCGCCTCCATCAGGCGGTAGCCGGGTGGCGCGGCCCGGCATGTCGCCGCGAGCGTCAGCAGGACCGCCGTAATGAGGATGACGGGAAACCTTTTCACCGCAGCAACTCGAAGGAAATATCCAGCGCCGCCACGGAATGCGTCAGCGCGCCGATAGAGACCGCGTGGACCCCGGCCCGGGCATATTCCTCGACGTTTTCCAGGCGAATGCCTCCGGACGCCTCGATGAAGACGCTTCCGCCGAACATGCGCACCGCCTCGGCGACCTTTTCGGGCGGCATGTTGTCGAGGAGAATTGCGTCGGCTCCGGCGCGGACCGCGGCTTCCGCCTCCTCCAGCGTTTCCGCTTCCACTTCCACTCGGGACAGGTGGGGGGCGCACCTGCGGGCGACCGCCACGGCCTCCGGAATCCCCCCCGCCGCGCGGATCCCGTTTTCCTTGATCAGGATCCCGTCGGAGAGGGAGAAGCGGTGGTTCAAGCCGCCTCCCACCCTTACGGCGTATTTTTCCAGGGCCCGGAGGAGGGGCGTGGTCTTACGTGTATCGAGAATGCGCGTCCCGAAAGGCGCGACCTTCTCCACGTACCGGGCC
>JAGVHM010000094.1 GCA_020056545.1 bacterium | reverse complement strand
GCCGTATCACTGAGCCCTCGTCCGGCCGGGTCTCCATCCGGGGCAGAGTGGCGAGCCTGCTGGAGGTGGGCACGGGTTTCCACCCCGAACTGACGGGGCGGGAGAACATCTACCTCAACGGCGCCATCCTGGGCATGAGCCGGAGGGAGGTCGTCCGCAAGTTCGACGAGATCGTGGCGTTCGCCGAGGTGGAGAAGTTCCTCGACACCCCCGTCAAGCGCTACAGCAGCGGCATGTACGTTCGCCTGGCCTTCGCCGTTGCCGCGCACCTGGAAACCGACATCCTGATGGTGGACGAGGTCCTGGCCGTGGGCGACGCGAGCTTCCAGAAGAAGTGCCTGGGGAAGATGGGGGAGGTGGCCAACGAGGGGCGGACCGTCCTTTTCATCAGCCACAACATGCGCGCGATCCAGAGCATGTGTGGGAGATCCATTCTCCTGGTGAACGGGCGATTGGTTCGCACCGGGACGACGGATGAGGTGGTCAACGAGTACCTGGGCGGCCTCATAGACGAAACGAGCACGCCCCTGACCCAGCGCACGGACCGCACTGGCGACGGGCGGTTCCGATTCGTGGATCTGGTCTTCGACAGCCGGAGCAAGGACGTGATCAAGTGCGGGGAGAAGATCGAGATCCAGATGGGATTCGAGGCCGAGGGGAGCCCGAGCAACGTGAACGTCTCCATCGCCTTTTCCGACATCACAGGAACGCGTGCCCTCCACCTCGACAACTACGTGGCGGGCTCACCCTTCAAGCGTCTACCCGAGACCGGCAGGATCGTGTGTACCCTGGACAAGTTCCCGCTCCTCCCCGGGAGGTACACGCTCAATCTCTACTGCACCGTGGACGGCAAGCTCGCCGATTGGATCAAGGACGCCGCCATGATCCTGGTCGCCGACGGGGACTACTTCCGCTCGGGCTGCTTTCCCCTGAGCGGCTACGGCTACACCGTCGTGGACCAGCGGTGGGGATTGGGGAAGGACGCGTAGCGCCGCCGCATCCCGACGTTCGCGGATCGCGTGAGGACCGAATGCTGTCGTACGCGCGGAAGGTGTTGAGAAGATGCTGGCCCGACGCGTCGAGAAACCCCTCACGACGCAGTGCTACTGTCGGAAGGACCAGCAGGAGTACTGGCAGTACTGGAAGGGAGATCACTGGACCGTGGAGGAGCAGATCCTGCCGCCCCGGCGGGCGGACGCGCGGAGCCGCCACCAGCTCACGTGCATCCTGATGAGGAAGGGATAGGGCTCTTGGAGCTCGCCAAGGACACGGCGCGTCGCGTGCAGCGCCCGGCGATTCCACGCGAACACGGGGCCGTGCCGAGGCCAGCCGAGGCGTGCAACGAATGACCAGATCGGAAATGATGCCAAATCAGC
Organism: bacterium; assembly: GCA_020056545.1. Classification (GTDB taxonomy): domain Bacteria; phylum Desulfobacterota; class Deferrimicrobia; order Deferrimicrobiales; family Deferrimicrobiaceae; genus JAENIX01. Next base: position 2,133 of record JAGVHM010000094.1, on the reverse strand, counting down.
TCGCCCCCATCGTCCTGTTCGTCTATGGCCGCGCCTGGCACACCGAGCAGACTCTCCGGGCACTGAAGCAGAACGACCTGGCGGAGCAATCCACGCTGTACATCTATGCGGACGGCCCCAAGCACCTGGCGCCGCGAGCGGATAGGGACAAGATCGAGGACGTTCGCAGATTGGTCAGGAGCGAGAAATGGTGCGGCGACGTGATCGTCGTCGAGTCGCCGCACAATCTGGGGCTGGTGAAGTCCTTCGTGAAGGGCGTGACGGAGGTCGTGAACCGCCACGGCCGGGTCATCGTCCTCGAAGACGACCAGATCACCAGCCGGGGGTTCCTGAAGTTCATGAACGAAGCCCTGGACATCTACGAGGACGACGAGAAGGTCATGCACGTCAGCGGGTACATGTTCCCCGCGCGGTTCGAGAGCAAGCAGACAACGTTCTTCCTTGACGTCCAGACATGCCCCGGCTGGGGCACCTGGAAGAGGGCGTGGGATCACTACGAGCATGACGCGCTGGATCATTTTGAGTACTTCAATCAGAGCAGGCGGCGCAGGAGGAAGTTCGACATAGAGGGCCACGCCTACTTCTTTGCCCAGTTGAAGAAGAACGTGGAAGTCCCCGACTACTCCTGGGCCGTGAGGTGGTACGCCTCCTGTTCTCGAGCGGGAGGGCTGGCCTTGTTTCCCGCCAGGTCGCTGGTGAGGAACATCGGCATGGACGGCACCGGCATGCATTGCGCGCCGACGCGCATGTATGATGTCGTTCCCGCGGAATACCTCGAGGTCTATCGGGTCCCCATCAAAGAAAACCCGGAAATACGCAGGAGCGTGGACGGCTTCTACCGCGAGCACATCAGAAGAGGGCAGACCATCTCATTGAGAAGCGTTGCCGCGAAGGTGCTGTCGAGTGTCGGCACGCACCGGGTCAGATCTGTCTTCAGATCCCTGCTCGAGAAGATCGTTCCGGAACTGGCCCAGCTGAGGCGGGAACCTGACGGATTCGCCACGATATCTTCCCAGAAGAAGAACTCGGAGGTCAACGAGAGGGCCACGCTCCATCCGCCCTATCACATCCACGAGTCGAGGATCGGCGCCTACACCTACATCGCACGAGGGTCATGGGTCAGCATGACCACGATCGGGAAGTTCTGCTCGATCGGGATCAACTTCTATTGCGGCTGGGGAGTCCACCCTGTGGACTGCGTTTCCACGTCTCCGATGTTCTATTCGACGGCGAAGCAGAACGGCTCTTCGCTCTGCGATCACACGACGGTTCATGAAAGAAGGCCGATTCGAGTAGGCAACGACGTCATGATAGGCATGAACGTGACGGTGCTCGACGGAGTCACCATTGGCGACGGGGCCGTGATCGGAGCGGGGACGGTGGTATCCAGGGACGTCCCTCCTTACGCGATCGCGGTCGGGAATCCCATGCGGATCGCACGATATAGATTTGCCGAAGGTACGATCAAGAGGCTGCTCGAGCTAGCATGGTGGGATTGGCCCGAGGAGTCCTTGAAGAGGGTCGCCGAGCACTTCTTCGATGTGGAGCGATTCCTCGAGGAGTGCAAGGACCTCCCCGGAGATCGGGGCGGGAATCCCCAGGGTGTGGCAAGGTCAAGTGACTCGTGAGCGCGGTGAGCCGCCAGGGTCACGCGTCGCTTGATCGTGGCGCAATAGGAGGAGTGTGGAAGTGAGGGGGAATTTGCGGACCCGGATCCACGAGAATTGCCCTGGAGAAACGGATGCAAGAGACGAGCTCCTTTGACCGCACCGCCATCGAATCCACGCTCAAGGAGATGGTGGCGGAAGAGGCGGGGGGAGTCGATTCGGACGGGATCGACACGGCGAAGAGTCTCTTCTATGACTACGGCATCCCTTCAATCCAGCTGCTCGTCCTCCGGGAGAACATCGAGCGGGTCTTCGGCGTTCACCTTTCGGACGCCGACTGGTTTGGTCTGGGTTCGCTCGATGCCTTGGTAGACCTGTTGGATGGCAGGAAGGGCGCTCACGGAACCCATGCGAGCGCCTCGAAAGCCGGGCGCCGGTCTCCTCCGGGCGCACCAACCGGGGAGGCTGGAAGACGATTCGCCCGGGGGGCGGTGCTGCAGGAGGAAATCGAGGTCGGGATGTCACT
>JAGVHM010000211.1 GCA_020056545.1 bacterium | reverse complement strand
CGGCAGGATGAGGTACGGAGGATCCGGAAGCTCGGTCTGGACCTCGACGACCATGACGTCGCCGGGGTGCAGATGATCCGCAAGGGCGGCGTCGATGACTCCACTGAGACCCCCCTGCCCCGATCCGATCAACTGAGGATTCACGTAGTAGGACCCGAAGCGGAAGGCTGCCTCGTGGCAGAGCCCGGTGACGCCGATGCCGTTCTTCACGGCTCCCAGGACCCCCAGAGCGGCCGTTCCGTGATCTTCGTTCAGCACATTCGACGGCCACGGCGGGCCGTTGGCGCTGATGAGCGTGACACCCTGAGGAAGATCTTCGTGCGCCCTGTTGTACCCCAGGTCAATCAGCGCAACGCGGACCTGTTCCGATGTCGTCCCTCCTGAAGCCGCCGGCGCCAAACCGGCGCCGCCTGGTATCCGCCACGTATACCGTGCGTCGACGCCCGCGGGCGCCGCCTCGAGGTACCCCTGTTCTGATTCGAGAGAAGGCGTGGTCAAGGGTATCTGAGGAGGGGTCGGTATGCCGGCGACCAAAACGTACGCAACCTCGGGATCTCTCCCGAACGCCTCCCTCCAGCGTGCCAGATTCAAATCCCGACCCGGGATCGCAACCCGGACGAACAGGTCAAGACGCTGCCGCGTTCCACCGTGGTGGCCGGCAAAACCGGGGTCGCGCGTCCTGCCCTTCAGAATGGGAACCGAGACGTAGTCCTCGCCAAGCGCCTTGAGCCTCCTGCTGAAGCGGGGGAAACTCTGCCGCGCAAAGGCGGCGGCGCCTGGCTCTCCCCTGAGGGAGCCCAGGGTCCTCTGGAAGGCCGCCATGTCGATCTTCTGCGCAACCAGCTTTCCATCGATCTCCTCAAGAGCGCGCCCCGGACCTTCCTTGAATTTGATGACGAGCTCTTGAGGGCCTTCCTGCCTGGCTGGTCGATCCAACGAAGGGTCGCGTCCTGCCGGATCCGTCCTTGCTCTCATCACGAGTCCCCCCTCTTTCCACCGCCAGGCAAACGGACGCCCCGGACGAACCATCCGTCGCCTTGGCGAACGCGATCCCTTCGCGGCACCGCAGTATGACGAACGCTTCTACGGATAGCGCCAGGGAGGATCCTGCTTGGTTCCGAGTTCGGGCGTTGTCTGCGACAGTAGCCTTATCTGGCGAACATCCTCGTAGCGCCGGACGAGTTCCATCCTCCATTGCCCCTCGGCCTGTACCGCCTTGTACACCTCGACGCGGAACGGGTCCCTGAACCAGAACCGGTGTTCGTCGTAGGGTGGGGTCATGGGCAGCACGTTGCTCTCCAGCTTCCATCCCTGGCCTCCCTGCCAGTAGGTGATGATCGCCACAGGAAGGAAATCATCATGGATCTTCTCCCGCCCGTCCACCGGGTCGTCCTTCGGAAACAGAAGGAACGCGCTCTGCGGCGCCATGGGTTCAGGGCATTCCGTTTCCGATCCGATATCCTTTTGCGCGACGATGTTGATCCAGGTGAAGCTCCCACTGTCATACGAAGTGATTTCCCCGGTCGTTCGTTCCAGCTCGGCCACTGAGAACAGCCTCGTCGCACCCTTGTACATTCCCAGTTGGAAGAGAATGCCATTCCAAAACGGCCGCCTGCAGGCGTCCTGTTCGGTCAAGAAGCTGTTCTCGAGGGTGATCCAGGTCGCGACCGTCTCGTGCTTGATGATCAGGTTTGGGTCGGGATTCCGCCGTGGACAGGGGACGATGCAGATGATCACGACAATGAGACAGACGATCGTGATGAGAGTGAGGAGCCAGACCAGCCCTTTCGGACAAGTTCGTTCACCGACCATGTCAATCCTCCTTCTCGTAGGTTCGTATCGTGCCGAACGCCGTCACATCTATTCTGCGCCTTCCTATCTCCAGTCCCCTGCGGCCACGAAGGAGGCCCAGTAGAAAGGATGCGTGCTTCTCCCGCTCGCGCGGCGGGCATTCAGGGTGTTCCGGGCGGCATCGTGGACCGCCTCGATCGTCGTCTTCCCCCGCGCCAACCGTGACTCGTAGAGCTCCTGCATCCATTCGAGGGTCGCCTTGTCCTCCACCGACCACAGGCTCATGATCGTCGTTCCGACACCGGCGACCCTGAAGGCCCGGCGAAGCCCGACGACACCCTCGCTCCTTCGGACCTCGCCCAGCCCCGTCCCGCAGGCGGAGAGCACTGCCCACTCGGTTCCCTCCAGGCCCATCGCGGCGATCTCTTCCGCGGTGAGAATCCCGTCCTCTTCTCCTTCCCCCGCGGCGTTCCTGTGGTTGGATCCGGACAGGGCGAGTCCGGCGAGACGGAGGGTGTTCTCGCTCCAAGAGGGCTCGCTCGAGGTGGAAGCGCCACTGAGCCCACCGATCCCCCGCAGTCGCGGTCCGGGCGCGAGGCACTGCCCGCTGATGAAGAAGCCGTGGGTGGCAAGATGGATCACCCGCTTCCCCGGCGCGGCGCGCATGAACTGGGCTTCGGTCGCCGACGGGCCGATCAGAATCCGTGCTTCGCCTCTCCTTTCCGATCCGGCGGCCGTGGATCGATCGATCACACTCCCGCTCCAGAACCCGGCAATCGCCCTGACCTCATCGCCTGTGCCGGGAAGCGGCTCGAACTGGATGGACTGGAACTCCAGGCATGGCGATCGACCTCCCCGGAATCGCCCGCCCCTCCCGGCGGAATCCGGCTCCCGTTCCCGCCGGACCGATGCCCGCGTTGAATCGAGCGGGAGATCGAAATCGGGCGCGCCCAGCGCAAGCAGCTCCGGAGCCGGGGACGACCGGCTCATCGGAAAAACCAAATCCCGCTCCGCCGAGAGGTAGTGGATCATCGGACCCGAATCGACCAGGTAGCCATCCGGGCCGGTTGGAAGCGCGGCCAGGTTCACGAAGTGAAGCGCCCCATCGGGCACAACGAAGACTTTCTCGTAGCCGTCGAGCAGGTCCGCAACCGGATCCCACACGATCTCACGCAACCGGGCAGCGGCTTCGCGGTACCGCGACTCGGCCTCCGGGTCCGCATCCGTCGGGGAAGCCCCGGGCGTGGAGATCTCTCGATAGGCTGACGCCACGAGATCATCCACCTCCTGCGAAGAGCCAATCCTGAGAAGCCGTGGATCCGTGTTACCCCCATCGGCAAAGAACGCGGCATAGCAGGGTTCGTGAGTCGACGATTCCGCGAATCGCTTCTCGGCTGATCCCGGGGATCCCGGTCGACCCGTTCCGGATCCCGGCGACCTGCCGGCGCTCAAGTCGTGATACCTCACATAGGCGAGCAGAGCGGCCCTCTCGGGGAGCGCGCGCCGCACATCATCCAGACCCGGCCGCTTCGAGGCCGACTCGGTGCGGTGGGCGAGGCTCTTCTCACTGAGT
>JAGVHM010000216.1 GCA_020056545.1 bacterium | reverse complement strand
CTGTCTTGCCGACGACATGGGGCTCGGCAAGACCATCCAGGTGCTTTCGCTGCTTCTCGTCCAACGCGACGAGCCGGACGCGAAGAGGCGGCCGAGCCTGCTCGTGGCCCCGGCATCCATTCTCGCCAACTGGGCCGCGGAGATCGAGCGGTTCGCGCCCAGCCTTACGGCCATGGTCGCGCATCCCTCGACCATGCCGGCGGACGATCTGAAGTCACTCGATCCCGGGAATCTCGACGCGGTGGACCTCGTGATCACGAGCTACGGCTCGCTTCTGCGCATCCCCTGGCTCGCGGGCATCTCCTGGCGATTCGTGGTCCTCGACGAGGCCCAGGCGATCAAGAACCCGGAGGCCAGGCAAACCCGTGAAGCGAAGAAGCTCATGGCGCGGACGCGGATCGCGCTCACCGGCACGCCCATCGAGAACCGCATCGGCGACCTGTGGTCGATATTCGATTTCATCAACCCGGGGCTGCTCGGTTCGGCCAAGGAGTTCACGAGCTACGCCAAGCGCCTCGCGGACAAGCCGGGGAGCTCCTACGGCCCGCTGCGCGACCTCGTGCGGCCGTACATCCTGCGGCGCCTCAAGACCGACAGGTCCGTCATCTCGGATCTCCCCGACAAGACGGAGGTCAAGGCCTTCTGCCATCTCAGTCGCAAGCAGGCCGCGCTCTACCGGCAGGCCGTGAAGGAGCTGGCCGAGCGGCTCGATGACGCCGAGGGGATTCGGCGGAAAGGCCTGGTGCTCGCCTTCCTCATGCGTTTCAAGCAGATCTGCAACCATCCCTCGCAGTGGATCGGCGACGGCGCATGGGCCGAGGACGACAGCGGGAAGTGGGGTCGCCTGCGGGAGCTGTGCGAGGTCATCGCGGCCAAGCAGGAAAAGGCGCTCGTCTTCACGCAGTTCCGCGAGGTGACCGCGCCGCTCGCGTCGTTCCTGGGCGGGGTGTTCGGCCGTCCCGGGCTTGTCCTGCACGGCGGGACCGAGGTGAAGAAACGCAAGGATCTGGTCAAGCGCTTCCAGGAGGACGAGTCGGTTCCGTTCTTCGTGCTCTCGCTCAAGGCGGGCGGCTCGGGGCTCAACCTCACCGCCGCATCGCACGTGGTGCACTTCGATCGCTGGTGGAATCCGGCGGTCGAGAACCAGGCCACCGACCGGGCGTTCCGCATCGGGCAGACGAAGAACGTCCTGGTCCACAAGTTCGTCTGCCGGGGAACCGTCGAGGAGAAGATCGACGATCTTATCGAATCGAAGAAACAGCTCTCGAAGGAGCTGCTGGAAGGCGGCGCCGAGCTGAACCTGACCGAGCTGAAGGACGAGGAGCTGCTTAAGCTCGTCGCGCTCGATCTCAACACCGCGATGAAGGAGTAAAGGCATGCGGTACGATTGGAGTCCCTATGTTTCCGTGGCCGAGCGGCGGCGCGAGGCCGAGCGGGAGATACGGAAGCTCAAGAAGAAGGGCCATCCGGTGTCGCCGGTCGTGATCGAGGGCCGCACCATCGCCCGGACCTTCTGGGGCAAGGCCTGGTGCGACAACCTCGAGCGCTACAGCGACTTCTCGAATCGCCTGCCGCGCGGCCGCGCATACGTGCGCAACGGCTCGGTGCTCGACCTCCAGATCGCGCCCGGCGAGGTGAAGGCGCTGGTCAGCGGCTCGGAGATCTACAAGGTGTCGGTGAAGGTGTCGGCCGTGCCGAAGGTGTGCTGGACCTCCATCTGCACCGACTGCGCGGGCGCGATCGACTCGCTCGTGGAGCTCCTGCAAGGGCGGTTCTCCAAGGGGGTCATGGAGCGCATCTGCCGGCAGAAGACGGGGCTGTTCCCCGCACCCGTCGAGATCGCGTTCTCGTGCAGCTGCCCGGACTGGGCTTCGATGTGCAAGCACGTCGCGTCCGTGTTCTACGGCATCGGCGCCCGGCTCGATAAGCAACCCGAGCTCCTCTTCAAGCTGCGCAAGGTCGACGAGAAGGACCTGATCGCCAAGGCCGCCGGTGGCCTGCCCTTGTCGAAGAAGGGTCCCCCGGAAGACAAGGTCTTGGCGGCCGAGGGCCTGTCGGATATCTTCGGGTTGGATATCGCCGCGACAGGAGATGACCCGGCGCCCGAATCCGCGGAGCAACCGGTCAAGTCGGCCCGACGTCGGCGTGCGGCGAAGGCATCGGCCGATGCCGAAAACACGTTTCCGGCCACAAGGACAACAAAGACCCGAGGGCGGAAGTCTTCGTCGTCGGTGATAAGGAAGAAGTCAAGGTTCCGGGCCAAGTCGTACCAGGTCAGGCAGCTGCTCGCCGTGATCGAGAAATATCATATAGGAGAAGGAGAATGACGAGGGGGTCAGCGCGTTGGAGAACCGGTTCCGCCTGAAATCGCCGTTCCCTCCCTCGGGGGACCAGCCGGAAGCGATCCGGAAGCTGGTCGACGGCCTTGCCGCCGGCCTGCCGCGGCAGGTCCTTCTGGGGGTGACCGGCTCCGGCAAGACGTTCACGATGGCGAACGTCATAGCGGAGACGAACCGCCCGGCGCTTGTCATCGCCCCCAACAAGACGCTCGCCGCCCAGCTCTATTCGGAATTCAAGGAGCTGTTCCCCGAAAACGCGGTCGAGTATTTCGTCTCCTACTACGACTACTACCAGCCTGAAGCGTACATTCCGCAGACAGACACCTTCATCGAGAAGGACTCGTCGATCAACGAGCAGATCGACAAAATGCGGCATGGCGCCACCCGATCGGTGATGACGCGGACCGATGTCGTGGTCGTCGCGTCCGTTTCCTGCATCTACGGGCTGGGCTCCCCGGAATTCTACAACCGGCTGACCGTGCGCGTCACGGAAGGGGCGGTCTTCCCGAGGAACGCTCTGTTGCGGCGTCTGGTCGACATCCAGTATGAGCGGAACGACATCGATTTCCACCGGGGGACATTCCGGGTGCGCGGCGACGCGGTGGAACTGTTCCCGGCGTACGAGGAGGACCGCGTCCTGCGCATCGAGTTCGACGAGGATACGGTCTCGCGGATCCGGTACGTGGACCCGCT
>JAGVHM010000098.1 GCA_020056545.1 bacterium | reverse complement strand
GGCTTTTGCTGTTTCTGCTTCTCCTTCTGCTGTCGGCATGTTATCAGAGACCTTATCGCACGGTTTCCCGATCGGCGCCCAAAGCGACTTACGACAACCTTAAGGTTCCGCTGACGCAGGTCTATTTTTACCCGAAAGCGGGTCAGACCGCCGAGCAGCAGTCCCGCGACCACTACGACTGTTACAACTGGGCGGTGAAACAGACCGGTTTCGATCCCGGCCAGTCGGCGATCCCGACGGATCAGCGCGTCCGGGTGGTGCCCATGCCACCGCCGGGCCATGATACCGCCACGCTGGCGATAGCCGGCGCCGTGCTGGGCGCGCTGATCGGCGGACCGAGACATGCCGTGGGGGGCGCCCTGATCGGCGCATCCAGTGGGGCCATTGCCGGCGCCGCATCGGATTCGGCAAGGATGGAAGCCGCCCGGCAGCAGGAGGATGCCTATGCTTCGCAGGACCGGATCCGAGACGACCGGCTTGCAGAAAGGGCGTCCGGTTTCCGGCGGGCGATGTCCGCCTGCATCGAAGGCCGCGGCTACAGCGTGCGATGAGATATCCCTTGACCGTTATCTGGAACCGATATCCGATTTTTTTGAATTTACGGAGGCGAGAGCCATGATCTACATTCACCATGCAAACAGGTGCTTTGCACTCGGGCTGATGCTGGCCCTTTTGTCGGGAATGATGCCGTTCGGGTGGTCGCGGGCGGCGCAGGCGGATGATCGCAGGCCCCGCCAACGCGTATTCCAGGACTCGCGTTACCACCATGACCGTTCCTACCCGGCCCGCGGACAGGTAATCAGAGAACTGCCGCGCGACCGCCGGGTGGTGGTTCATGGCGGCTCACGTTACTACTTCTCCGGAGGCGTCTGGTACCGTCCGCAGGGGCCGCGCTTCGCCATCATTGTGCCGCCGATCGGCCTTTTCGTTCCGTTCCTGCCCCCGTACTACGCGACGATCTGGCTGCGCAGCGTACCTTACTATTATGCCAACGAGGTCTATTACGCGCACCGGGGGGACGGCTATGTCGTCGTCGAGCCGCCGAAGGAGGAAGTCAGCCAGACGCCTCCGCCGGCGGATCAGATGTTCATCTATCCCCGCCAGGGCCAGAGCGAACAGCAGCAGGCGGATGATCGTTATGCCTGCCACCGCTGGGCGGTGAGTCAAACGGGCTTCGACCCGACGCAGCCCCCCGGCGGCGCGCCCGAAGCTCAGAAGGTCGAGAAGCGCGCAGACTATCAAAGGGCGATGGGCGCCTGCCTCGACGGCCGCGGCTATACGGTGAAATAGGCGGAGGCGGCCATGCCATTGGCGGCGCCGTGTATGAAAAAGGATCGGCCCGGCAATGCGGATGCCTTCAATCCGCTCCGCCACCGGCCCTATCCGGACGGTGATCACCTGGACGAGATCGGCCGTCTGCCGCGGATTCGGTCGTGTTATATGCAGCCCACTACGGTTTCATCTCCCCAAGAGTCCCTGTAACCCAGTCGAGGTTGACCCGGGCAACGAGGTAGTCCCGGCGGGCGCGGCCCAGGCTGCTTTTCGCCTGCCGGAGGTTCAGCTCGGCGTCCTCGACCTCCAGACGGGTCTTGACCCCCAGTTCAAAACCCTTTTCCGCCATCGCCAGGAGCCGCTCCGCCTGGCTCACCGTACCGGCAAGGGAGCGGACGATCTCCTCCGACTCCAGCACGGCGTTCACCGCCTCGCGCGCCTCGAGTGCAACCGCGTCGATCCGTTTCTCCTCGTCTATCCGGAGTCTCTGGAGGTCGCTTTCGGCCTGGACCACTCTTCCCCGCGTGCGGAAGCCGTCGAAAAAGGGATAGCTGAGCTGGACCCCGACGGCCCAGGAAGGACCGTCGCCGTATACCGTGGGCTGTTCGAGATAGTTCCAGCCGTACGAACCCTTCAGGTCGACGCGCGGCTTGTCCTGCGCGCCGGCGAGAACGACCAGCTCCCGGGCGACGCCGATCCTGTAGCGGAGATCTGCGAGGTCAGGGCGTTTTTCGCGGGCCAGGGCGAAGGCATCCTCGTAGGACCGGTGGGGAGCAGGGTCGGCCTTCAGACTCCCGGTCACGTCGATCTCCCCGTTCTCGACGGCGAGGAGGAAGCGCAGCCGCTCCCGCGCGGTGCGGATCTGATTCTCCGTCCGGATTGTTTCGGGGCGGGCGTTTTCCACCGACACCTCCGCCGCCAGAACGTCATAATCGGTGGCCACACCCGCCTGGAACTTCCGTCTCGCCTCCTCCAGGTGCCGTTTCTTCTGTTCGAGGTTGTGGAGGGCAAGCGCGTGGAGCTCTCGGGCGAGGAGCACATCGTAGAACGCGGCGGAGACGTCGCGCTCCGCCGCCTGCCTATAGACGCGGAGCTGCTCGTCGGCGGACTGGAGCCCCACCTTCGCTGCCCGGATCGCCGCGCTGATCTGCCCCCAGGTGAAGAGGGGCTGGGTCAGGCCGATCTGGGCAGACCGGCGTTCCGTCCGTTCCGTCTGCATGGGGCTGTAGATCTTCTGGCTCTCATCCCTGTCCCAGCCAAGGGAAGCTGAGGCCATGAGCTGCGGAAAGGCGGCCGCCCGCTCCTCGACATACTTTCCCTGCGCCCAGGCGATGTAGGCGCGGGCCTTTTCAATGTCCCGGTTCTTCTCCGCGGCGATCGCCAGCGCCTCCTCCAGCGTCAATACCCGCGTCTGGGCGGACGCAACCGCCGCGGGCAGAAACAGGAACGCCGCCAACAGAACCATGCCCGCCCCCAGACGCCGGGCGAGGCGCACGCGGTTCGACAATCTCACAACCTCAATCTTCATCCCTCTTTCTTCCTCCGAAATCCGAACTTTCCGATCATCCACTCGCCTAAATCCTCCATGAACGTGTACATCACCGGTACGACCAGCAGTGTCAGTAGCGTGGAGGTCAGGAGCCCGCCGACCACCGCGCGGGCCATCGGCGCCCGCATCTCCGCGCCGGCCCCGATCGCGAGCGCCAGCGGCAGCATCCCGAAGATCATCGCGAGCGTCGTCATGACG
>JAGVHM010000007.1 GCA_020056545.1 bacterium | reverse complement strand
GCCGGATCCGAAAGGTGGAGCCGTTGCGCCGCGCCCTTTACGGACTGCGCGCCTGGTTGACGGGCCAGCGCCGGGAGCAGGGGCTCACCCGCGCCGACCTTCAGGCAATCGAAATCGACGAGTCGCACGGCGGAATCCTGAAGTTGAACCCGCTTGCTTCCTTCCCGGGCGAGCAGGTGGAAGCGTTCATCCGGGAACACGGGTTGCCGTACAACCTGCTCCACGACGAGGGATATCCGTCGATTGGATGCGCCCCCTGCACGCGTGCGGTGGCCTCCGGCGAAGACCCCAGGGCGGGACGTTGGTGGTGGGAGCGCCCGGAACAGAAGGAGTGCGGGCTTCATGCCCGGAACGCGGCGGCGCCCGGCACTGGAGACGGGAAAGGAAAAGGAAAAGGAAAAGGAAAAGGAAAAGGAGAAACATGACCGTGGAACATCTCGACGCGCTGGAAAACCAGAGCATCTACATCTTCCGGGAGGCGTACCGGAAGTTCAAGGACCTCGCGATGCTCTGGTCGATCGGGAAGGACTCGACGACCCTTCTATGGCTCGCCCGCAAGGCGTTCTTCGGCCGGATGCCGTTCCCCCTCGTCCATATCGACACCAGCTACAAGTACCCGCAGATGATCGAGTACCGGGACCGGATGGCGGCGGAGTGGGGGGTCGAGTTGATCGTCGGGCAAAATCGGCAGGCGCTCGGCGAGGGGATGCATCCCTCGAAAGGACGGTTCGAGTGCTGCAACGCGCTCAAGACCCAGGGGCTTCAGCAGATCCTCGACCGGCACGGGTTCAAGGGGATCTTTCTGGGGATCAGGCGGGACGAGGAAGGATCGCGCGCCAAAGAGCGCGTCTTCTCTCCCCGGGACAAGAACTTCGAGTGGAACTACAAGGACCAGCCGCCGGAGCTGTGGGACCAGTTCAACACCTCGTTCGGCCCGGACACGCACGTCCGCATCCATCCGCTGCTGTCGTGGACGGAGCTTGACATCTGGGAGTACATCCGCAGGGAGCGGGTCCCCCTTTGTCCCCTTTACCTTGCGAAGGACGGAAAGCGGTTCCGGTCGCTGGGATGCTTTCCCTGCACCAATCCGATCGATTCGAACGCCTCGACCGTGGACGAGATCATCGAGGAGCTGAAAGCGACGAAGACCCCCGAGCGGTCCGGTCGCGCCCAGGACCAGGAGCGGGCCTACGCAATGCAGAAGTTGCGCTCCCTGGGCTACATGTGATGACCCTGAACGACACGCTGCGCATAGTGATCGTGGGCCACGTGGACCACGGCAAGTCCACGCTGATCGGCCGGCTCTTTTACGACACGGGATCGCTTCCCGTGGAACGGTACCGGGAGATCGAACGGACCTGCCGGGAGCAGGGGCGGGAGTTCGAATTCGCGTACCTGATGGACGCCCTCCAGGAGGAGCGGGAGCAGAACATCACGATCGATACGGCGCAATGTTTCTTCCGCACGGCGAAGCGCCCCTACATCATCATCGACGCCCCCGGCCACAAGGAGTTTCTGAAGAACATGGTAACGGGGGCGGCGGCGGCCGATGCGGCGATCCTGCTGGTCGACGGGGCGGAGGGGGTCCGGGAGCAGACCCGGCGCCACGCCTACATCCTGTCGCTGCTGGGCCTGCGCCAGGTGGCGGTGGCGATCAACAAGCTCGACCTCGCGGGCTACCTGCGCGACCGGTTCCACGCCGTGGAAGAAGAAATCCGGCGGTTCCTGCACTCGGTGGGGATCGTCCCGTCGTACGTCATCCCCATCTCGGCAAAGGAGGGGGACAACATCGCCTCTTCCTCCCCGAGGATGGCCTGGTATCACGGGCCGACGCTCCTGTCCGCCCTCGATTCCTTCTTGCCCGCCCGGGAGGTTACCGGCCTGCCGCTGCGCTTTCCCGTCCAGGATGTCTACGTCTGGGACCGGAAGCGGATCTGCGCCGGCCGGGTGGAATCCGGGACAGTCCGCCCCGGGGACCGGGTCGTCTTTTCTCCGTCGGGCAAGTCCTCCCGGGTCCGGTCGGTCGAGAAGTGGAACCATCCGTCGTTATCCGTGGCCTCGGCCGGCGAGTGCGTCGGGATCACGCTCGTCGACGAGCTGTTCCTGGAGCGGGGCGAAGTCATGGGAAGCGCGGACGATGCCCCCCTCGGCGTGCAGGAACTCTCCGCGAGCCTGTTCTGGCTCGGCAACGAGCCTTTGCGTCTTAACGGCCGGTATGTCCTGAAGCTCGCCACCGCGGAGGACGAGGTGACGCTCTCCGCCATCACGGAGCGGATCAACTCCTCCACGCTGGAAGTGATCGAGCGGCACGCGGAGAGGGTCGAGAACCTGGAGGTGGCCAACGTCACCTTTACGCTCTCGCGCCCCATCGCGGCGGACACCTTCGAGGAGAACCCACACCTCGGGCGTTTCGTGGTGGAGGTGGGAGGGTTCGTGGCGGGGGGAGGGATCATCCGGGAAGTACGCACGGAAGGCATCGGCGTGCGGGCGCGGGTGATCCGGCTCCATTCGCGGACGATGACCGAGCCGGACGGAAACTTCGTCGACCTCTCGCAGGAAGCGGGTCCTGTCGAGTTCGACCTCTCCCCCGGGTTCATCGATCGCCTGGGGAAAGGGGAGCGGCTGGCGATCCGGCTTCGGACGGCCGACCAGTTGGAGAAGATCGCCCGCCTCGCGTTCGGGCACGACCTCGCCTTCGAGTTCCGGCGCGACGGGGAAGGGGCGAAGGTGGTCCTCTTCCGGGTTGCGCCTTCGCGCGCTCCCGTCCTCGATGACGCCGGGCCGGTCATATAGCAGGTTTTCCTATACAATGCCCTTCTGAAGCATCACCGGAAAGGGGGTGATCTCCTTGGCGGATTCGATGTGTCCGTTCCGTCCCTCGCGATGAGGCGGCGGGCGCCCCGCCGGTCGGCGGGGTTTTGAAGGCAAAGCGCGTCACCACCACAATTCGCGAAAGGAGATTGCTCCCGATGTCCGAAGGCACCCCTGTATCCGAACTGTCCCGTAGCGACTTCTTAAAGCTTGCCGGCATCTCCGGGCTGGCCCCCTTCCTTGGCGGGGTCTCGGCCGCTTCCGATACGAGTAGAAGAATCTTTACGTCGCTGCTGTCTGTCCTCTGCCTCCTGCTCCTCCCGCAGGTCTCCCTCGCCAAGGAGAGGCAGGGGGTCGTCTCCGTCAAGGTTAACCTCATCGCTCCCGCCGACGCGAAGCGGGTGGACCTGTGGATCCCCTACCCGATGTCGGATGAGAACCAGGAAATCACTGACGTGAGCGTCAGCGGGAATTACTCCGCCGTGGGCGTGTACCGGGAAGGGAACTTCGGCAACAACATGCTGCACGCCAAATGGGACGCGCCGGTAAACGGGAGGACGCTGACTTATACGTTCCAGGTGGTCCGGAAGGAGGTCGTCAGGAAGGATTTTCCCGGGCAGGAAGCGTCCTTCTCGAAGAAGGATCTGGAAAAATTTCTCGCCGCCACCAGCCTGGGTGCGACCGGCGGAACCGCCAAGGAGTACGCGGAGAAGATCACCAAAGGGAAAATGACCACCCTCGCGAAGGCGACCGCCATCTACGACTGGATCGTGGAGAACATGTACCGCGATCCGAATGTGAAAGGGTGCGGCCTGGGCGAGGTCGACGTTCTTCTGAGGAAGCCGGGCGGGAAGTGCGCGGACATCCATTCCGTGTTCGTCACCCTGGCCCGGGCTGCCGGGGTCCCCGCCAGGGAGGTCTTCGGGATCCGCATCCCGAAGGGGGCCAACGGCGACATGACGAAGGCCCAGCACTGCTGGGCGGAGTTCCACCTCCCGGAGTCGGGGTGGGTCGTCGTCGATCCCGCCGACGTGCGGAAAGCCATCCTGGAAAAAAAGATCACGATGGAGGAAGCGACGCCTCTGCGGGAATACTACTTCGGCGCCGTGGACGAGAACCGGGTCGCGTTCGGCACCGGCAGGGATTTGAGGCTCAACCCGCCGCAGCAAGGCGCGCCGCTGAACTATTTTATGTACCCTTACGCGGAGGCCGACGGGAAGCCGCTGAACGAGGATTTATACGGGTTCAATCTCGGCTACTCGATCGGGTTCAGGGAGATGTAGGCGCGGCCAAAAAAAGTGTTGACACCCTCACGGCTATAGGCTACTTAATATATCAAATGCATAGGGTATATGTTTGTGGCTTTAGGCGGGTCATCATCAAAGAGGGTTCGACTGTCAATATCGTGGGCATCTTGGAAGCGGCTCGGTAATTAAAGGCAGGCCGGTAAGGGAAGAGAGTGAAAAGAGAGATCTTCGAAGCGATGATCGTGGCGGAAGACGGCAAGTCATGCCCGGCGTGTTGTCTTGGCGGAGGGGGGCCCGGCCCACCCGGGAGGACCGCGGGATAACTTAACCAGCCGATCGGACAACCGAAGGCGGATTGGGAAATATCCCATCCGCCTTTTTTGTTTTCCCAGTACCGCGAAAGCCGCCTGACGCGATTCGACCTGGAAGTGGAAAAGCGCGGCGGAGTTGCACCGCAGGGGAGATACAAACCGGTAACCACTTTGGACAACGGAGGCCGGAACGTCCTCCAGAGGAAAGGAGAAGGAGATGGGGAGGAAGAGGTCATTGGGATTTGCATTGCTGGCCGGGCTCGCGGCGCTGGCGG
>JAGVHM010000192.1 GCA_020056545.1 bacterium | reverse complement strand
TACCGTGGTGTGCGTCGCCCTGCCCTCGGCCCGGCTTGAAGCGAGAAACGGGTACGGCAACGGCGCTTCTTTCGAGGTGGTCTGATGGGAAGAGAAAAGGAGTTGCGTGGCGAGCCGCGACGCCCGGTTCTCCTCGTCGATGACGAAGCCTCGTTCCTCCTCTCCGCAAGCGTCACCCTCCGGTCCGCGGGCATACCGTCCATCCTCACCCTGGAGGACAGCCGTGAGGTCCTTCCTCTCCTGGAAAAGCGGGATGTCGCCGCGGTGGTGCTCGATCTCTCGATGCCCCACCTCCTCGGCACGGAACTGCTCGGGAGGATCAGGCAGGAGCATCCGCGCCTGCCCGTGATCGTTCTTACAGGCCGGAACGAGGTGGACACCGCGGTAGCCTGCATGAAGACCGGGGCCTTCGACTTTCTCGTCAAGCCGGTCGAAAGCGCCAGGTTCGTCTCCTGCATCAAGAGAGTCCTCGAGATGAACGACCTGATGGAAGAGCTTTCCAGCCTGAAGCGGCATCTCCTCGACCCCCATGTGATCCGCCCGGATGCGTTCTCCGGGATTCTGACCGCCTCCGGGAAGATGAACGCGATCTTCAAATACGTTGAGGCGGTGGCGTCGACCGGGCAGCCGGTCCTGATCACCGGCGAGACCGGTGTCGGCAAGGAATTGTTCGCCCGGGCGGTCCACGAGCTGTCGGGACGCAAGGGCGCCTTCCTCGCGGTGAACGTGGCGGGGCTGGACGACACGATCTTCTCGGACACGCTGTTCGGCCACCGGAAGGGCGCCTACACTGGCGCGGATCAAGCGCGGGAAGGGCTGATCGCCCAGGCCGCCGGGGGAACGATCTTCCTGGACGAGATCGGCGACATGAAGGAATCTTCCCAGGTGAAGCTCCTGCGGCTCATCGAGGAAAAGGAATATTACCCGTTGGGCTCCGATCTCGCCGTGCGCAGCGACGCGCGAGTCGTCTGCAGCACGCACCGGGACATGAAGGAGCTGACGGCATCGGGACGGTTCCGCAAGGATTTCTACTACAGGCTCTCCACGCACCACGTGCACATCCCGCCGCTTCGCGAGCGGTTGGCGGACCTGCCCATGTTGGTCGGCCATTTCCTCGAGGAGACGGCGAAGTCGCTCGGCCGGAAAAAGCCCGCCGTTCCCAAGGAGCTCGAAACGCTGCTTTCCACCTACCACTTCCCGGTCAACCTCCGGGAGCTCAGGAAAATGGTGTTCGATGCCGTGGCCCAGAACCGAGGCGGGGTCCTCTCGATGGAGAGCTTCCGCAGGGAGATCGGAGAGCATTTATCGGAAGGGACAGCCTCCCTCTCCGCCGTTGTGGAGGGGGTTGCCCCTTTCTCGGTGGACGGGTGGTTACCCACCTTGAGGGAAGCGGAAGAAAGCCTGGTTGCCGAGGCGCTCAGGCGCGCGGGAAACAACCAGGGGATCGCTGCAGGTCTGCTCGGTATTACCCGTCAAGCGTTGAACAAAAGGATAGTGCGGAAGCGGGACGCCCACGGCTGACCCGGCATTGAAGGATGCGACGGTTGTTGCTTGTTAGATACCACCAGTCTTCCTTTAATTCGAAGTTTTTCCGATCAGTTGTGGCGTTTATCACAAACGGGAGAATTTCCGTCGCACCCCCCGAGCAGGACCCTGGCTCGCCTCCGCTCTGTCCAACTACCTGAAAATCTAAAGAGAACGATTAGTGCAAGTCGCCTGGCACTATACTTGAATCACATTATGTCAATAATCGCCGGCGAGGATGCGAAACCGGATTCATGGAAACGCCCAAGCACATTCTGTTGGTGGACGACGAGCCGGATTTCCTGTTCTCCGCGGGTTTTGCGCTTCGGAGAGCCGGATACAAGGTGGAGATAGCGGAGAACGGGAAGGAAGCCCTGGACAAGATCCTCGAGGCCCGGAACGCAAGGGAGCCGTTCGATCTCCTGGTCACGGACATCCGGATGCCGTGGATGTCGGGGTTCGAGCTGATGGACACGATGAAATTATGGGGGATCAGGACCCCGCTCATCGCGATGACATGCTTCGACGACGGAGATCTTGTCGGGGAATTGAAGAGCAGGGGATGCGAGGTGTTGATCGAGAAGCCGTTTTCGCCGGAACACCTCGTATCGCGGATCGGCCATTTTCTGATCCGATGCGCGGTTAGTCCGGTTCCGGGGAGTGCGGCTTGAGGTCGAGGACCGGTACTCCGTCGATCGTGTCCATTTCCATCAGGTCATCAATTTTAGCGAACAGTCAGTAATCCGAAAGCCGGAACGGGATCTCCTGGTCCTTGAGGTAGTTCACGAGCAGCTCGGGATGGATTGCGACTCCCAGGTTCAGCGACAGGACCTCCTTGCTGGTCCGCTCCCTGCCCGTGATCCTGGTGCGGATAGGGAAGGAGTGCATGTCCGTCCGGCTCTGGACTCCCCACAGAGTCCCGCGTGAGTCGAAAAGAGGCCCTCCGCTTTGGCCGACCAGCCCTGGGGAGGAGGTCTCCAGGAACTTGATCTCGTAGCGGCCGTCGGAGGATTTTCCCGCGGTAAGCGTCCTCGTGTATATCCCCTCCATCGGAAATCCCGCGAGCGGCTGGGAGCCCGTCGTGAGGCGAAAACCGCCGTTGCTTTCGTCGTAGGAGGCCTTGACCTGCTGGAATGGGTATCCCAGCTTGCAAAGGGGCGTCCCCACGTCCAGGCTGGCGGGATCCTTGACGAGGGGGAACGGCCGGAACCTGTCCGGATCGAACGGTACCAGCCGGCCGACGGCCAGGTCCGCCTCGGGGAGCAGCCGGACTTCCCGGAGGCGTATCCCGTCGTGCCCCCACCGGAACGAGACGTTCGTGATCCACTTCGGGTTTGTCTTCAGCCGGGAAATCCTGTGGCGCTTTTCCTCGGTGGTCAGATACTGCTCTCCCTGGATGTTCAGGATCTTCCCGTAGTAGGCGGAAATCTCCCGGCAGCTCCGCTGGAGGGCGTCGTCCGCGGCGAGAAGGTGGGCCGCGGTCGCGATCCACCCCTGCTCGTTCAGGACCACGAAGGCCGCGCACCCGCACTCGGTCGTGCGGTCGAAGTAGCGGCGCGCGATGACGACGGGATAGGTGTAGCGGGCAGCGAGCTTACAGGCGTCGGCGAACATCTCTGAACCGCCTTGCGCATCTTGCGCCTGTTCATGTGTCGGATGGTTGGTCTAAGGAGTTGCCGGCGACCGGACCTATGATCTTAGCGGATCGGCGGGGGCCGGTGCAAGCCCTTCTTCAATACAGCCCTTCTTCAATACATTTCGTACTTGAGCAGCCGGCAGTCGATCGGGCCGTTCATGAGCGGGAACCTGCGGGAGGCCTTCAGGCCGATGTGCCGCGTGGCGGTGGGGCTCCCCGACAGGACATAGGCCGTCCACCCCCGGCACCGCTTCTTGAACGCCTCGCCCATCGCCCGGTAGAACTCCTCGATGCCTCCCTCTTCGCCGGGAATCCGGATCCCGTACGGAGGGTTACATATGATTACCCCCGATGGCTCTCCCGGTGAAAATTCGCGGATGTCCCGCCTTTTGAACGAGACGATATCCGAAACTCCCGCCCTCTGCGCGTTGCGCCCCGCCCCGCCGATCGCCTCGGCGGAAATGTCGCACCCCTCGATCCGCCCCGTCCCGCTTCGGCGGACCGCGCCCCTGGCTTCGTCAAGGAGCGAAGACCACAGCTTCGGCCGGTAGTCCGCATGTTTCTGAAACCCGAACGAGGCCCGAAGCAGTCCCGGGGCAAAGCGCGATGCGAAGAGGGCCGCCTCGATGGGGATCGTTCCGGCGCCGCACGCCGGGTCGGAAAGCGGTACCTGTCCATCCCAACCTGACAACAGAACGATCCCGGCGGCGACGGTCTCCCGCAGCGACGCATCCGCCGGGTCCGCGCGATACCCGCGCCTGTTTAGACTCTCTCCGGAAGTGTCCAGGGAAAGCGTGCACGCGTCCCGAACGATCCGCAGGTGGATCCGGACGTCGGGGGCGGACGTGTCGACGTCGGGGCGGGCGCGGACCGCATCCCGGAACCGGTCTACAACGGCGTCCTTCGTTTTCTGCGCCGCGAAATGGGAGTGCGTGATCGCGGAGTCGCGCACCGTCGCCTCGACTGCGATCTTGCTGCGGACGGTGAAGAGGTCGGGCCAGGGAACCGCTTTCGCCCCCTCGTAGAGCGCCTCCGGGGTGGGCGCGGAAAATTCGGAAAGCTGGAGGAGGACCCGGTTGGCGGTCCGCAGCCACAGGTTCGCGCGGAGGGAGAGCTCGCGATTCCCCGAGAAGGAAACCCCGCCTGTCCCGGCGGCGATGCGCTTTCCCCCCAGCGCCGCGATTTCGTCGGCAAGGACCCCCTCGAGCCCCTTCGACGTCGTCGCGAAGTAGTTGTACATGGCCATCCGCTATCATACCCCGCGCGCAGATGGCATGGGAGGATGTGCATAAGAACCGGGACGTTCCTCAGAACTTCGGAAGTCGCTGCGCCTCGGGGGGGGCCAAGCATGCGGTACCGGCTGCGCCGCCTCGGAGAGGGGACTCCGTTCGTGGCTCGCCGGGCGGTCGTTCCCAAATCGCCCGTCTGCGCTTCGGCCTCATGGGGCTGTTGGCGAT
>JAGVHM010000051.1 GCA_020056545.1 bacterium | reverse complement strand
GGATGCCGGCCCGGAACGCCTGGGGCGTCTGCGCGCGGTAAAGGAGGGAACGGTCCACGGTGGAAAGCGTCTTTCTTTCCCGGTCCCACTCCTTCACGGTGTCGCGGACGGGAACGACCGGCACGACCGCCCCGTGCTCCCTCGCCAGTGCGACGCACCGCTCCAGCAGCTCCGGGGAGATGAAGGGACGAACCGCGTCGTGGACGAGGAGCACTTCCGTACCGGCCGGAACGGCGGCAAGGGCGTTTTCGACGGAATCCTGCCGCTCCTCCCCCCCGTCGACGACCCCGATGACTTTCGGTCGGCCGCGGAACGAGTCCTTGACCTCTTCAGGTAGCGGGGGTGGGAGGGCGATAAGAATTCCATCGATATGGGGAGACGCGGCGAGCGCGGAAACGGCCAAGTCCACTATGGGGCGCCCGCCAATGAGAAGAAACTGCTTCGGCACATCCCCTTTCATCCGCCTGCCCGCTCCACCGGCGACCGCGATAGCGACAACCTTAGCCATTGCGCATTCCCGGCGCACAAGCGTTTCGGGGAACAGGACGCGTCAACGGGCGGAGGGGGCTGAGCCCGCATTTCTCAACGGGGTTCGTCGCGAGGCGGTGGAGACGGGTATGGATACAAGGCGTCGCGACCGAGGGCACCGGAGCCGTAGTTGACACTACGGCGAGGAGCCCGACCGAGCGCAACGATGTAGACATGCCCGTATCCGCCGCAGCAGCAGAAGCCCGGTGAGAAATGCGGGCTAAAGGTTCAGGAAGCGGCGCAGGTCCGCCTCCACGGCTTCTTCCGTCGTGGCCTTGGCGAGGGAAATTTCCTTGACGAGGAGGGAACGCGCCGTGTCCAGCATCTTCCGCTCGCCGAACGAGAGGGCTTTCTCCCCCTTCAGCAGGAGCAGGTTCCGCAGGACTTCGGCGATCTCGAACGGAGAGCCGGATTTCAGCTTGTCCATGTACTGGCGGTAGCGGCGGTTCCAGGGCTTGGGCTCCACGTCGATCTCCCGGGCCCGCAGGATCTTGTAGACGGATAGGACCGCCTGGGCGTCCATGATGCGGCGCAGGCCGACCTGTTCCGTGTTGTTGATCGGGACCATGATCGTGATGCCTGTGTCAAGGATGCGCATAACGAAATATGATTCCCGTTTCCCCCCGGAAATCGACTTCGTCTCAATGGACTGGATGACACCGACTCCGTGGGCCGGATAAACGGCCATATCCCCAACTTTGAAGTTCATTGGTGCAGACCTCCGAGGAGTATCGGGAAGTGTCGTGAAGCCTCAATGGATGATGTATTATAATCAACTGGTTTCGAATCGTCAATGCGTGGTTTCCGAGGGGTTTCTGCATGCAGTCGACAGTCTGGTTCACGGATCTCTCCACGCGGCCGGGAAGGAGTCTGCTGGATAAAACCAGCGAACTCCTGAGGTCCGCCGGGCTCGCGGAAAGGATCGCCCCGGGCGACCTGACGGCCGTAAAGCTCCACTTCGGCGAGAAGGGTAACACTTCATTCCTGCGCCCAATATTCGTGCGAAGGGTCGTCGAGGAGATCGCCGCGGCGGGCGGCAAGCCGTTCCTCGCCGACACCAACACGCTCTACCTGGGGGGAAGGAGCAACGCGGTCGACCACATCAGGACCGCGATCACGAACGGCTTCGCGTTCCCCGTCGCCGACGCCCCTATCGTAATCGCCGACGGGCTTCGGGGGGAAAGCGCAGTCAAGGTCCCCATAGAGGGGAAGATATACAAAGAGGTGTCGATAGGGGCTGAGTTCGTCAACGCCGACGCCATCGTCGCTCTCACGCACTTCAAGGGCCACGAGCTCTCGGGGTTCGGCGGGGCGATCAAGAACCTTGGCATGGGATGCGCATCCAGGGCCGGCAAGCTTTCCCAGCACTCCACGGTATCGCCGTTCGTGGACCCCTCGAACTGCAACGGGTGCGGGACGTGCGTTGCGCACTGTCCGGCGGGAGCGATCACGCTCGTCTCGGCGAAGGCGCTCATCGACCCGAGGGAGTGCATCGGCTGCGCGGACTGCATCGTGGTCTGCCCGGAGCACACCGTGAAGATCGACTGGAACGAGGCGGCCCCTTTGGTGCAAATGAAGATGGCGGAGCACGCAATCGGCGCTCTCCAGGGCAAGCGCGGCTCATCCCTGTTCCTCACCTTCGTAATGCAGGTTTCCCCCTTCTGCGACTGCTACGGCAACAGCGACCGGCCGATCGCGCCGGACGTCGGGATCCTGGCTTCAGCCGATCCGGTAGCCCTCGACCAGGCCTGCGCAGACCTGGTGATCTCCGCATCCGGCAGGGATCCTTTCCGGGAAACTCATCCCAATATCGACTGGACGATCCAGCTGTCCCACGCGGAGGAGCTTGGGCTCGGATCCCGGAAGTACGAGATACGAACACTGTGAAGCAGGGGCGCGTGCTGTTTGCGGGGATCGACGTGGGTTCCCTCTCCACCGATGCGGTGCTCCTCGACGGAAAAGGGAAGATCGCCGGCCAGTCGATCGTCGCGACCGGCGCTTCCGCGCGCAAGGCGTACGAAGAGGCGCTTTCTCGCGCCCTCGCAGCCGCCCGGGGAGTCTCCGATGACATCGCTTTTCTCGTCTCGACCGGGTACGGACGAAATGCGGTCCCCTCGGCGGACCTGGCGGTCACCGAGATCACATGCCACGCACGCGGCGCCCGCCACCTGTTCCCGAAGGCGGCAACCGTTTTGGACATCG
>JAGVHM010000130.1 GCA_020056545.1 bacterium | reverse complement strand
GACGTCGCCGAGAAAGCGGACGGCGTCCCGGGGAGACCAGCGCAACGGATGGAAGATCTCGCCCTCGTCGACCATCCGCTTGAGCCAGGCGCACCGCTCGGCGGCGCGCTGGACCGGGAGCAGCAGCGAGAGGAGGTGCGCCTTGTTGGCCGCGCCCGCATACTCGCGCAGGGCCTGGCCGAGGGGCAGGTGCTGGGCCTTGCCGTGCGCTGAGAGCCGGATCGTGTAGGTCGCGAGGAACGCGAAGGGCGCCAGCTCGTCCTGGCGGTTCTCGGCGAGGTTGAAGTGCACCCTGCCCACGACGTTCCATGCCGGGTTCAGTGTCTTGAGGTAGTCCTGGACCGTCGCCCCCGACTCGGCGTGCTCGACGGAGAAGGCATCGCCGATCTCGACCCAGAGCGAGCGGAGAACATCGACCGTCAGGTACTCCGCGCCCGGCATCACGGGGGCCGCCGATGAGAGGGCATCGAGGTCCTCCCCGGACGGCGGCGGGATGTCCGGACGGCGCTCTTCGATATCGGGCCTGGTGCACAGCGCGGTGACCCAGCGGGCCCCGAGATCCCGCCAGAAGGCTAAAGCCGGAGGGAGGATGTGGCCTACCTCGGCGGCTCCGAGCCGCAGGAGCCCATGACCCGCACCCCGGGCGAATGCCTGTCCGATGCGCCGCGCGAGCGCTTCTTCCAGTGCAGGCGCATCGTCCGTGGGCGCAAGCAGGAGGCGGCCATTCGGTGTCAGGCGGATTGACAGGTTATGCTCGTCCAAGGCACCGACTTACAGATAGATAATAGCGAGTCCTGGCATGGGGAACTCTATCCGGTTGCTGTAATTATGACGGTCGAACGGATCGGCATCCATCCCTCTAAGTCCCATTAACAACTTAACTAATTATTACACTATTCCCCTGGAGATCCAGGGAAAATTCCCGTATAAATCCTGCTTGGGTCCGGCCGCCACTGATTTGGCTTGACATGCATTATAATATTAATGCAATATGCCCCTTGGGGATGGGCATAATGACAACAATATATAACTATCGAAAGACATTGGGCCCCCAGGCGGCCAACCTCCTTACCGAGTTGCATGAACTCGGAAGGGTGATATTCAACCTGTCAGACGTCGAAAGAATCACCGGGCTTTCGCCCAAGTCCACCCGGAATTTCATCGCCACGCTTGTGAGGCGCGGGTTGGTGACACGGCTGAAACCGGGGCTGTTCATCCTGGTGCCGTTTGAACTCGGCAGGGAACGCGAGTATCTCGGCAATCCCTATGTCGTCGCTCGCGAGATGGCCGGTGGGGAAGATTATTACATCTCGCACGCCTCCGCCATGGATCTCCACGGGATGGTCACGCAGCCTCAGCTCGTGGTCTATACCTCTGCGGCAAAGCAGATACGCCCCCGCATCGTACTCGGCACCGAGTTCCGCTTTGTCTGGTGCAAGCCCCAGGCCCTTTTCGGCCTCATCGACCACTGGGTCGACAAAACGGGAAAGGTGCAGGTAAGCGATCTGGAGCGCACGGTTATCGACGGGCTGAAGCACCCCGCCTATTGCGGAGGGTTCAGCGAGGTGGCCAAGGGCTTCTGGATGCGGCGTGATGATCTTCGCACCGGGGTACTCGTCGATTACGCCCTCCGGCTTGGCGTGGGCGCCGTCATCCGGCGGCTCGGCTTTCTCCTTGAGGTTTGCGAGGTCCATGCGCCGGACGAGATTGCGCGCCTGCGGGGCCGCCTGACCGCCACGTATCATGTACTGGACCCTGTCCTGCCGCCCGGGGGTAAGTGTTTCTCCCGTTGGCGCCTGCGGCTTAACGTAAGCCCCGAGGAAATCAAGATGCTGCGGAGAGCATAGCCCGTGATCCCCCAACGGAATCTCTCCCTTCTCTCCAACCGCCTGGCCAGGGCGGGAGGACGACGGATTCCGGAGTCCGTCCTCGAGCGGGACTACTGCATCGCCTGGTTTCTCGCAGGCCTTTCGGGGACTTCTCTTTCAGAGCGTTAAGCGTTCAAGGGCGGCACGGCGACATCAGGCGGAACCGGTTCTCCAACGCATGCCCCGGCTACGCCTTGTACTTCCAGGTCGTGCCCGCCTTGGAGTCCTCTAGCAGGACACCCTGCGCGTCGAGCTCCAGGCGGATCCGGTCGGCCTCCGCAAAGTCCTTCCTCGCACGGGCGGCCTTGCGGTCCTCGATCCGGCGGAGGATCTCAGCTTCGCCGGGGCGGTCATCCGCATGAGGGCCGGGAGTGCTTTTCTCGCCGGATTGTAAAGCCACATTATCTTTTATATTACCGGCGTGTATATGATCAAACTGAAAGTATTCCTTTGCGGACATCCGCAGCAATCCAAGCACCCCGAACAGCGGATCGAGTATCGCATACCCGGCAAGGAACCGCCCCGCCTTATCGGGCTCCGATGCGGGGTCTCCGGGGGCCAGCCTGTTGATCGCGCGCACGGCGTCGAAGATATGCCCGAGCGCCGCGGCCGTGTTGAAGTCGTCGTCCATCGCCTCGATAAACCGATCCGGCGCTTCCCGGAGCGCCGAGAACTCGTCACCGTCCGGCACGGATGTGGCCTTCATACCGGCGGCTTCGCTTCCTTCCGCCTTCTCCTTCACCCGGTAGAGACGGTCCAGCCCCGCCTTCGCCTCCGACAGGCTCCTGTCGGAATAATCGATCGGGCTACGGTAATGGCTGGACGCGAAGAAGAACCGGAGCACGTCCGGCTTCACCTTAGCAAGCACATCGCGCAGCGTGAAGAAGTTCCCGAGCGACTTGCTCATCTTCTCGTTGTCTATGTTCACGAAGCCGTTGTGGACCCAGTAGCGCGCGAGCGGCTCCCCAGTGAGCCCTTCCGACTGCGCGACCTCGTTCTCGTGGTGGGGGAAGACGAGATCCTTCCCTCCGCCGTGGATATCGAGCGTCTTCCCCAGGTGCTTCATCGCCATCGCCGAGCACTCGATGTGCCACCCCGGGCGCCCCGGCCCCCAGGGACTGTCCCAGACGGGCTCCCCGGGCTTCGACGATTTCCAGAGCGCGAAGTCGAGCGGGTCCTTCTTCCTCTCGTCGACGTCAACCCGCGCGCCGGCGAGAAGGTCCTCCGTGTCCTTTCCCGAAAGCTTCCCGTATCCGGCGAATCCCTTGACGGAGTAGTAGACGTCGCCGTTCACCTCGTAGGCCTTCCCCGCGGCTATCAGCCTGCTCACCAGGTCGACGATCTCGGGGATGTGCTCCGTCGCGCGAGGCTCGACGTCGGGGCGCAGCAGCCCCATCCGGTCGAAGTCGCGGTAAAAGGCATCGATGTAACGCTCCGCGATATCTTCCGCCTTAACCCCTTCCTTGTTCGCCCGCTTGATGATCTTGTCGTCGATGTCGGTGAAGTTGCGCACGAAGGTCACATCGTAGTCGCGGTGACGCAGGTAGCGCACGATGATGTCGAACGCCACGTTGGCCCGGGCGTGCCCTATGTGGCAGAGGTCGTAGACCGTCACACCGCAGACGTACATCTTCACTTTTCCGGGGGTGCCCGGGACGAACGGCTCCTTCCGGCTCCCCATGGTGTTGAAGACGGTCAGCGCCATCTACAAGGCCTCCCCTTCGGATGCGGATCGCGGCGCGGCCCCCCGGAGCAGCGCCACGGCCCAGGCCGAGATCCCTTCCTTCCTTCCTTCGAAACCCATCCCCTCGGTGGTCTTCCCCTTCAGGTTTACCCTCGCGTCGGGGACGGAAAGGATCTCCGCGATGGAGTCCCGAATCCGTGAAGCGATCGGCGCGATCCTGGGCTCCTCGCAGACCACCACGGCGTCGAGGCCCACTAGGGAAAACCCCAGCTCTTCCATCCTCCCGCGGGCGTGCGCAAGGATCATGCGGCTGGAGATCCCGAGAGTCTCCTCCCGGCCGGGGGGAAAGTGATGCCCGATGTCCCTGTCGCCGATCGCCCCGTATATGGCGTCGGCGATCGCATGGAGGAGGACGTCCCCGTCGGAGTGGCCGAGAAGCCCTTTGGTAAATTCGACGCGCACCCCACCCAGCCATAGCTCGCGGCCCTCGACGAGCCGGTGCGCATCACCCCCGAGGCCGATACGGAAATCGGGCCCGCCGCCGATCAACCCTTCCGCCATGCGGAGATCCTCGGGAACGGTGATCTTGATGTTCGCCTCCTCGCCGGGAATCGGCATCACCAAGTATCCGGCCGCTTCCACGAGCGTCGCGTCGTCGGTTCCCCTTCGGCCCACCGCCTTCGCCTTCGCGTATGCCTCCCGCAGGATGTCGGTCCGGAACGCCTGGGGCGTCTGGGCGCGATACAGAAGGGAACGGTCCACGGTGGTGAGCGTTTTCTTCGCCCGGTCCCACCCCTTCACGGTGTCGCGCAAGGGAACGACAGGAACGACAGCGCCATGCTCCCTCGCGAGGGCGACGCACCGCTCCAGAAGCCCCGGGGAGACGAAAGGGCGGACCGCGT
>JAGVHM010000014.1 GCA_020056545.1 bacterium | reverse complement strand
GATCTCGTCGGGGCGGATGTGCCGGCACAGGATGCGCGTCTTTTCATAGGTTCGAAGGAAGTTCAGGCAGGGCTCGCACGCTTCGATATGGACGGAGAGCTCGTGCCGCAGCTGCTCCTCCATCGTCCCGTCAACGTAGTCTTCCAGCATATACACCAGTTCCTTGCAGTTCATTGCGGCCCCGTCTTCCCTTCCTGCAGATACCCGGAAAGACGTTCCCGAAGGTAAAGCCTTGCCCGGTGAAGGCGGGACTTCACCGCCGGGACGGTCAGGCCGAGGATCTGCGCGGTTTCCTCGTTCGAAAGTCCCTCGACGTCGCTCAGGACGAAAACCACCCTGTACTTCTCCGAAAGATCCTCTGTGAACCGCTGGATCACCTGTCCCAGTTCCTTCTCCAATGCTTTCCGCTCGACTTCCTTGCTCCAGTCGTCGATGAGGCTGGCATGCATCCCCTCCTCGGTGAAAACCGGCATGAACTCCTCGATGGATACCGTCTCCGAACGGCGCTTTCCCCGGAGACGCATCAGGCACGCGTTCACGCAGATCCGGTACATCCACGAATAGAGGGCCGAGTTCCCCTTGAAGGTGTTCGCCTTGCGGACCACCGTGAGGAACACGTCCTGCACCGCTTCCTCGGCGTCGCTCTCGTTCTTGAGGATGGACATCGCCAGGCCGAAGATCCTGTTGTGGAAGCGATCGAACAGGCTTTCCACCGCCTCCGGCGCTCCCCGGCGAAGCCCTTCCAAAAGCACGTTATCGTCGACCACCCGCTCAGTGGTCATCAATCTCTCCGTGTTAGATTCGTCCGGGGTTGCCTGGTTTCATCCCTGGTTCCCGGATCTCAAGGATTATCATGTTTTCCTCCGCCGGCGCAAGGAGGCCGGCGGCTTTCTCCTTGGCGTAACGGTAGTATTCCAATAAAATCAATCGAAACACCCCGGCGCCATGCCGGAGCGCCGGGAAAGAGGTATGAACTTGAAAGCGCCCCGATTTTTCCTTGCCGCACTGCTGGCCGCGGGAGCGGCCACGTTCCTGTTGGCCGTCCTTCGGAAGCGGCAGGCGGAATCTCCTGCTATCCCCTTACCCCCGCCCGAGGGAGGGGAAAGGGAAGAAGGGTTCGAGCTTTTCATCGGTTCCTGAAATAACCGTCCGGGAAAAAAAATAACGGCCCCTTCGGTGCCCGCCCGCCGGGGCCGTCCATGCGCCGCCCAAGGGGTGGGATGAGACAGCGCATTCCCTGTTCCTTCATGCTACTGACTTACGTGTTCCCCTCCCGCAGGTACCTTCCGAGCCGCTCCCTCAAGTACAACCTCGACCGGTGGAGGCGTGACTTCAACGCGGGGATCGAAAGGTTCATGATCCGGGCCGCTTCCTCGTATGAAAACCCCTGGACATCGCAGAGCACGAAAACCGTCCGGTATTTATCCGAGAGGTCGCCGGCGTATTTTTCTATCAACTGCCCGAGTTCCTTCTCCAGCATTCTCCGCTCGACTCCCCGGCTCCAGTCCTCGACCTGCCGAACATGCCTCCCCTCCGAAGTGAAGACGGGCAGGTACTCTCCGATAGGAACGGTTCCATTCCTGCGCTGTTTGCGCATCCGCATCAGGCAGGTGTTGACGCAGATCCTGTATATCCAGGAGTAGAGCGCGGACTGCCCGCGGAACAGGCCGGCCTTCCGCACCACCGTGAAGAAAACATCCTGCGCGACCTCCTCCGCGTCGGATTCGTTTTTCAGGATCGACCGCGCAAGGCTGTACACTTTCGCATGGTATCGTTCGAACAGCTCCTCGACGGCAGCGGGCGCAGCCCGCCGGATCTCATCCAGGAAAACCGCCTCCTGATGGCGGAGGCCGAGGATGCCTTCCGTTCCCGGAGGGGGAAACGGCGTGGTATCCGATTCGATCGCGCGACCGCCATGCATTTTCATTTCGCGATTTCTTCCCCGGCCCTTAAGTTTTCGACCAATGGCCCGAGGCAGGCCTCCAGCTTCCGGATCGTCACTGGATCCATGAGTCGTCTTCCACTGACAGAAAAATGTTACCGGGTTTCAGGCGAAAAGGAGGCTGCGGGGCCATCCTCCCTTCTCCTTTCACTCCACCGTGACGCTTTTTGCAAGGTTCCTGGGCTGGTCGACGTCGGTCCCCTTGAGCACCGCCATGTGGTACGCCAACAGCTGCAGCGGGACGACTTCAAGGATGGGGCGTGCGTAACGCCCGCAGGGAGGAAGCAGAACGACCTCCTCCGCTTTTTCGCACAGCTGCGTGTCCCCCTCGGTGCCCACCGCGATCATTCGCCCGCCCCGGGTGCGCGCCTCCTCAAAGTTGGACAACGTCTTCTCGTAGGTCTCCCCCTGCGCGCAGAGCACGAGCACCGGCATCCGCTCGTCGATCAGCGCGATCGGCCCGTGCTTCATCTCCCCAGCCGGGTACCCTTCCGCGTGGACGTAGGATATTTCCTTCAGTTTCAGAGCTCCCTCAAGCGCGATCGGATAGGAGATGCCGCGGCCCAGGTACAGGAAATCCGTCGCATCCTTGAATTTCCGGGCGATGGCCGCTATGACGGCCTCCCGTTTCAGCACGTCCTCGATCTTCCTGGGAAGCTCGCTAAGCTCCTGCAGATGCGATGCGATCCCGGCTTTCGAAAGGGTCCCGCGCGCCGATGCGAGGTGAAGCGCCAGGAGGTAAAGCGCGACGAGCTGCGTCGTGAACGCTTTCGTGGACGCAACGCCGATCTCCGGCCCGGCGTGGGTGTAGATGACGCCGTCCGACTCCCGGGCGATGGTGGAGGATACGACGTTGCAGATTGAGATCGCGACGGCCCCCTTCCCCCTCGCCTCCCGCAGGCCCGCCAGCGTGTCCGCCGTCTCTCCCGACTGCGAAATCGGGATGCACAGGGTGTCCCGCTCCACGACCGGGTCGCGATACCTGTATTCCGAGCCCAGGTCCACCTCCGCCGGGAGGCGCGCGAGCCCCTCGATCATGAACTTGCCGACCAGCCCTGCATGCCACGAGGTGCCGCAGGCCACGATGACCACTTTCCGCAGGCGCTTAAGCGCCTCGTCGGGCAGCGGCAGGGTCTCGAAGAACACATCCCCCGAATCCGTCAGCATCCGGCCCGCCAGCGTGTCCAGGATCCCCCTGGGCTGCTCGTGGATCTCTTTGAGCATGAAGTGCCGGTATCCGCCCTTCTCGGCCATCACGGGGGACCAGTCGATGTGCTGCGGCTTGCGGATACGCGGGTTCCCGGCGAAGTCGGTCAACTTCACCCCCTCCGGCGCGGCGATGACCATTTCCCCGTCCTCGAGGAACAGGACCTCGCGTGTGTGGGACAGCAGGGGAGGCAGATCGGAAGCGAGGAATGCCTCGCCATCGCCTATGCCCACCACCATGGGGCAGTTAAGCCGCGCGCCAACGATCGTCCCCGGCTCCTTGTCCGAAATCGCCAGGAAGGCATACGACCCGCGAAGGTCCGCGGCGGCCCGGCGCGTCGCCTCCGCCAGCGAAAGACCTTCCTGGGTGTATTCGTCGAGCAGATGGGAGATCACCTCCGTGTCGGTCTCGGAGTCGAACCGGCGCCCCTTTGCCATCAGGCGCGTCTTGAGGGCCTGGTGGTTCTCAATGATCCCGTTATGTACGACGGCGACGGCTCCGGCCTGGT
>JAGVHM010000003.1 GCA_020056545.1 bacterium | reverse complement strand
GGAAGGCTGTTCCTCTCCCTTTTCCCGGCCTGCCTCGAGTTCATACTGCCGCCCGCCCTGTTCCTCGCGATTCTGCTCGCGCTGGGAAGGCTAGGCTCCGACTCGGAAACGACCGCATTCCGGGCAGCCGGCATCGGGGTGCGGGGGTTTCTCCTCCCGGTTCTACTGATGTGCGGCGCGACGTTCGCGGGCTGCCTCTTCATCGTCTGGAACGGCGTCCCGTGGGGAAACCGGCAGCTCCAGGGAACATTGGCCGAGATCGTCTCGCTGCGGGCCGGAGCCGGGACGTCGGAACATGTATTCCAGGAGATCGCGCCCGGCGTTCTCCTGTTCCCCGACCGGGTCTCATCCGACGGATTGCGGATGAGCGGCGTACTGCTGTCCCAGCGGATCGCGGATAAGGATCCGCTGCTGACATTCGCTAAGGAAGGGGAGTTCCTTCCCGCCGGCAGAGGCAGGGGGGCAGGGCTTTCCCTGTCTGACGGGACGATCCACCAGGAGGACGCCTCGGCCGGGGTATATCGCGCGGCATCGTTCCGCCGCATGGATTATTTCCTGCCGGCGGGGCAAGGGACGGCGGCTGACGGCGGGGATCCGAACCGGCTGACGCTTGGCGAGCTGTCGGGCAATATCGCGTCAATGGGGAATTCGGGCAGAGGCGCCTCCTACCGGCACCATTTCCACCGCAGGCTTTCCCTCGCGGTGTCCTGTATCTCCTTCGGGCTTTTCGCTTTGCCGCTCGGCCTCTTCCAGCAAGGGCGGGGAAAGTCTCCCGCATTCGCGCTCACGGTCGCCATGATTCTCGTCTTCTATCTTTTCCTTGCAGCGAGCAGGGCGATGGTGTCGCGTGCGCCCGATGTAATGGTGCTGCTGCTTTGGATTCCAAACGCCGCTGTCCTGGCCGCGGCCTGCTGGATCATATGGCGGTCGGACCTTCGCCTGATCTCGCTGCCCGCCCTTTTCCGCGGCGCAACGGGGAAGAGATGACCATCCTCACCCGTTATCTCCTCCGGGAGCTCCTGCTGATGACCGCGGCCTGCCTCGCCGGGTTCATGGCACTCTATATCGTGATCGACTTCGTCGAGATGGCGGACAAGCTCTTCAGGAACAACGCCACATTGACCGAGATCCTGCGATACTACCTTTTCAGCATCCCGCAGATATTCATCCAGGTATCCCCCGTCGCGGTGCTCGTGGCCGTGCTGGCCACCGTATCCTTGAGGGCCCGCGCCGGCGAATTCACCGCCATATATTCAATGGGGGCAAGTCCCCTTCGGGCGTTCGCGCCGCTGGTCGCGGGATGCGCGCTCGTCTCCGTCCTCTCCCTTGCGAGTTCCGAAATCGTCGCACCGAACGCCAACCGCAAGGCGCGTGAGATCTCGCGGCTCCGGATCCGTCCCGGGCGGGTCGCCGCCCAGTTCTCGATGAACCGTTACTGGTTACGCGGGGGGGATTCCATTCTCTCCGCCCAGGTGATCGACGCGCCGAACCTGACCCTGAGCGGATTCCAGTACCTGGATATCGACAGGGACTTCCGCCTCGTAAGGCGGATCGATGCAAAGGAGGCGGCGGTGCTCCCCGGCGGAACGTGGCTGCTCCGTGGCGGACAGGAGCGGCGATTTGACGCGGACCTCCAGCCCGCGCCATTCCAGGAGAAGAAGTTCGCCTTTCCCGAGACGATCCAGGGCTTCATCGACGGGGAAACCTCCCCGAAGGAGATGAATTACAGGGAACTCTCGGGGTACGTGCGTGAGTCGAGGAACCGCGGATACAACGTGGGCCGCTACGAAGTGGACCTG
The DNA here is from genome assembly GCA_020056545.1 of bacterium. GTDB lineage: Bacteria > Desulfobacterota > Deferrimicrobia > Deferrimicrobiales > Deferrimicrobiaceae > JAENIX01. Next base: position 3,891 of record JAGVHM010000003.1, on the reverse strand, counting down.
CACGCGAAGTTTTCGTATCCCCTGCTGAACGTGATCATCGGACTGATCGCCATTCCGATGGCGCTGCGCGCCCCGCGGACCGTCGGATTGTGGCGGAGCGTCGGAACGGGGCTTCTGATCGGTTTTATCTGCTGGATGGCACTGGCGGCGTCGCTCTCGATGGGCAGGAAAGGGCTGCTCCCCCCAATCGCCGCGGCCTGGCTGCCTGACCTGCTTTTCGCGCTTGCCGGAGTCCTGCTCCTGCGGCGCAGGCACGCCTGAGAGCAGGAACCATCGGCTCTCATTCCTCGGCAGATACCCGAAAAGGATGATTTGATGAAGGTGTTCTAATACCCTTTCACCGAGAAGATTTGAAGCGACTTCTCGATGATGTTTTCGCGCGTCTCCCTGCCGTCCTTCCTCATGGAGCCGCCTTACGATCATGCACGCTGAGCTCGAGTACGATTCGCCCCCAGCCGCCACACTGTACCCCGACGTCGCAGCACCCGGTCCGCTTGAATCGCATTTCGTTCGGATCGACCCCGGCATAGAAAAGTTCGTTGGAGGCATAGATCATCGAGGTGGCCGAGCTGAGCGCGTAAACGCAAACCTTCTTGGGGCAACGTTTGGTAAGCAGGTTTCCCGCACCGTCGAAGTAGAACTTGTCCCCGACCTTGTGCTGGCTGCTGCACCCGTGGGATTCAACGACAGTCAGGACGATCGTCTTGTTGACCAATGCCGGAGCTTTCGAGAGGACATCCTCGTTCCTGGGGTTCTCCCGGAAGAGCTTCATCTCCTCATCGGTGTACCCGAGATGAGATTTCATCAACTTCCATTTGGCTGCGTCCCATACCATGTCGCGAAGGTTCATCTTGTCCTCCCTAAATATACCGACCGGTCTTACTCTAATGATTGCATCCGGATCCCGTCAAGTAAAATCGATTCCGCAATCCGCTCGTCAAATGGAAATGCGCAATCCGTCCGCCGCTCCCGAAGGCATCGCCGCTTCCAAGCTTAGGGACCCTGTCTTTCGGGATCGCCCGCCGCGGAGGAGCGATCCCCCGCTCCTCCGCGAACGGGCAAACAACCCGCGATCAGCCGCAGCAGGCGGATTTCTTCGCTCCCGCCGCGTCGGTTCCAGCCTTCACTTCGGACGCAAAGGCGTCCATCTTGGCGGATGCGCCCTTGCGCACATGCTTCCCCGTCTCGACCGCAGCGGCGATGTCCCCGGGATCCGCACCGAATTCGAGGGCCTTGTCCGTGTGGTATTGCAGGCAAGGTTGGCAGTTGGCGGTGATCGACGCTCCCACGGCGACAAGTTCCTTGATCCTGTCGTTCCATTCCATGATCTTTTCACCTCCGGTTTTTTACGGAGCGGGTCGAGCAAGCCCGGCCCGTTTTCCGCATCCGGAGTCGAGTATGGGGGCGTTCCAGGAAAGAGAACAGCCACACGGCTTCACTTTCATCATAGGCACAGTTAGAAATTGCATTGAACTGTATCCATAACAATGATAACAAATTGTATCTGTACCAATCGCAATGCCGGTATAGAATCGAATCATCATGGGGACGGCCATGGGAACAAATGGAGAGCAGATGCCGCTTTACGAAGAAATCGCCACCCGGATCGGGGGGCAGATCGAACAGGGGGCCTATCGGCCGGGGGATCGGATTCCGTCGATCCGCGAACTGAGCCGCAAAATGCATGTCAGCATCAACACGATCATGGGGGCATACGCGCAACTGGAAAACATGGGGATGGTCGAAGCCCGTCCGCAGTCCGGATACTACGTCCGTTCCAGAGTACTCGAGCCCGGCACCGACGCTCCCGAAAGAAAGAGGGAAGCCGACCCGGTTCCATGCTGCGTGTCCGTCGACGATATCCCCATGCGGACCATACTGACCCTGACCGATCCTTCCCTCGTTCCGCTCGGGGGTGGAATTCCGAATATCGATCTTTTGCCCGTGGACAGGCTGAACAGGATGCTCGGAACGGAGTCCCGCCGGTTTCCCGTACAGAGCGTTTCCTATACCGGTCCTCGCGGGACCCAGCGAATCCGGGTGCAGATCGCGAAGCGCTCCCTTGACTACGGCTGCACCATGTCCCCCGAGGATATCGTCGTAACTTCCGGCTGCGTTGAAGCGGTGACGCTGGCGCTGCAGGCGACCTGCCGACCCGGCGACACAGTCGCCATCGCGTCGCCCGTCTACTACACGTTCCTCCATTCGATCCAGTGGATGGGTCTCAAGGTCCTCGAGATACCATCCACTCCCCAGGAGGGGATCAGCATAGACGTTCTCGGCTACGCGATCCGGCATAACCCGGTCCACGCATGCCTCGTGATCTCCAACTTCAACAACCCGCTCGGAAGCGTGATGCCGGACGACAGGAAACGTGAGCTGGTCGCGCTGCTTGCGCGGCACGACATCCCGCTCATCGAGGACGACGTCTACGGCGACCTGGCCTTCGGCCCATCCCGTCCGATCGCTGCAAAAGCCTACGATGAGAAGGGGCTGGTCCTGTACTGCTCCTCCTTCTCCAAGACCCTCGCTCCCGGCTACCGGGTCGGCTGGGTCTTCCCCGGAAGGTATCAGCGGAAGGTCCAGCAGCTTAAAGCCCTTTTCAACATCTCGACCGCAACACCGACCCAGCTGGCGATCGCCGAATTCCTCACAAGCGGCGGTTACGACCACCACCTCAGGAAGATCCGCCGCGTCTACGGCAGGCAGGCCGCGAAGATCCGTGACGTCGTAGGGCGCCACTTCCCCGCAGGGACTCGCGTCACCCGTCCCGAAGGCGGATTCATCCTTTGGGTGGAAATGCCGGAAAAGGTCGATGCCTTCCGACTCTACGAGGAAGCTCTGAAGAAGGGAATCAGCATCGCTCCCGGCACTCTGTTTTCGACAGCGGGCAGGTACGGGAACTGCATTCGGCTCAATGCCGCCTTCTGGTCGGAGCGCGTGGAGCAGGCGCTTGAGACCGTGGGAGGGATGGCGGGAAGAATGGTCGGGGGTGCGGCATGAAGGCGCTGGTCCTGGACGGAAGCCGGGAACGGGATTCTCTCACTCCCGTTGCCGTCCTGGGGATGACTTCCGCGCTCGCAGGGCGCGTGGGCCACGTAGAGCTGTTCAAACTCCGCGAACTCGACATCGCACCGTGTGCGGGGTGTTTCGGGTGCTGGACACGGACACCGGGCGAGTGTGTCATCGAGGACAGCGCGCAGGATGTCCTGCGCTCCTACGTCGGAGCGGATATCGTGGTGTATGTGACGCCCGTGATTTTCGGCGGCTACTCGTCCCAGTTGAAGAAGATGCTCGACCGGTTCATCCCCGTGCTGGATCCGCGGTTCACCACCGTGGGCGGTGAAGTGCACCACCTCCTGCGGTACCGTCGGTACCCGAAGACGATCGCTCTCGGGACGTTGCCGTCGCCCGATCCGGAAGCCGAGCGGTTGTTCGCCGGGCTTGTAGCACGAAACGGACTGAACATTCACCAAACGGTCGAATCGATGGTCCTGGTGGGCGTTGCGGACCCCGAATCGGCGCGGCGCTCCGCGGAAATACTCCTGGCCCTGGTTGGAGTGACGGCATGAGCGCGCTGATCCTGACCGGAAGCCCAAAGGGCCGGATATCGGCGAGCTTCTCGCTGGCATCGATGCTCGCCGAGGGGCTGCGGGAAAACAACGTGTCCGTGAGCATCGAACCGGTCCATGCCGGCCTGCGCACGGAGGAAGGAACCCGTCGACTGCTGGATGCGGTCGATGGATCCGAACTTGTGGTTCTGGTATTTCCCCTCTACGTCGACTCGCTTCCAGCGCCGCTTATACGACTGCTCGAACTTGTCGCGGAGCACCGGGCCCAGGCCGCTTCTCCGGGAGCTCCCCGGCTCGCCGTCATCGTTCAGTGCGGGTT
>JAGVHM010000152.1 GCA_020056545.1 bacterium | reverse complement strand
GGGGAGACCGTTTCATCGTGACTTCCCTTACGCCCTCACAGACCGGGCGCATGGAAGAGCTGCTGGCGAGGTACGCGCTTCCGCTTTCCACCGGGGCTACGCTTGCCGATTCGCTCGAAGGCCAACGGGGGGTCGCCCTCTGCTGTTCCGAGGTGACACGCGGTTTCCGCTTCCCCGAGCTTCGCGTGGCGGTGGTGACCGAAACGGAGGTCTTCGGCGAGAAGGCCCGCGCCCGCCGGGCGCGCCGGGAGACGGAGCTTCCAGCCGAGGAATTCTCGCTAAGGGAGATACGCGTCAACGATCTGGCCGTCCACGTGGACCACGGAGTCGGTGTATACCGGGGGCTTTTGCGCCGCGCTGCCGCCGGGGTGGAGGGCGATTTCCTCGTCCTGGAATACACGGGCGGCGACCGGCTCTTCGTCCCCGTTGAGAAGATGTCCCGCGTCCAGCGCTATGTCGCTTCCGAGGAAGCCAGGCCGAAGCTGGCGCGCCTGGGAGGGACCGCATGGCAGCGGGCCAAGCAGCGCGTGCGCGACTCCCTGCTCGCGATGGCGCAGGACCTGGTCTCGATCCAGGCGAAGCGGCAGCTGGCGGTCCGCCCCCCGTCCGCCGCGCCGGACGAGATCTACCGGGAGTTCGAGGCTTCCTTCGACCACGAGGAGACGCCGGACCAGCAGAGGGCGATCCGGGAGGTCACGGACGACCTCACTTCCCCCCGCCCGATGGATCGGCTCGTGTGCGGGGACGTGGGGTACGGCAAGACGGAAGTGGCCATCCGGGCCGCCTTCAAGGTGGTGCAGGACGGCCGCCAGGCGGCGGTCCTGGTTCCCACCACCATCCTCGCCGAGCAGCATTTCAAGACGTTTTGCAGGCGCCTTTCCGGCTACCCCGTCCGGGTCGAGAACCTCTCCCGGTTCCGGTCGAAAGCCGAACAGGCGTCGGTGGTGAAGGACCTGGCGCTCGGGAAGGTGGACATCATCGTCGGCACGCACCGGCTCCTGCAGAAGGACGTCTCATTCAAGGACCTTGCGCTCGTGGTCATAGACGAGGAGCAGCGGTTCGGCGTGGCGCAGAAGGAGAAGATGAAGCGGCTGCGCGCCGCGGTGGACGTGCTCACGCTGTCGGCCACGCCGATCCCGCGGACGCTCCACATGGCGTTCTCCGGGATCCGCGACATCAGCATCATCGCGACGCCTCCCGAGGACCGCCTCTCCATCCGCACATTCGTCCTCCCCTTCTCCGAGGAGACGGTCCGGGAAGCGGTGGATCGGGAGATCCGGCGCGGCGGGCAGGCCTTCTTCGTCCACAACCGTGTCCAGACCCTCCCCGCGATGGAGCGGTTCCTCAAGGAAAACCTCCCGGAAGTCCGGATCGGGGTCGCCCACGGGCAGATGGACGAGGAGGAGCTCGCTCTCGCCATGGACGACTTCGCGTCGCGCCGGGTCGACCTCCTGCTGTGCACGGCCATCATCGAGGCGGGGCTGGACCTTCCCAACGCGAACACGATCCTCGTCAACCAGGCGCACCGGCTCGGGCTCGCCCAGCTCTACCAGCTGCGCGGCCGCGTGGGACGTGACCGGCACCGCGCCTACGCATACTTCCTGGTGCCCAAGGATATCGCGATGACGAAAGAGGCGGCGCAGCGGCTGGCCGTGCTGGAGGAGCTGACGGAGCTGGGCTCCGGGTTCAAGATCGCTTCGCACGACCTGGAGATCCGCGGCGCCGGCAACCTGCTCGGGAAAGACCAGTCGGGGCAGATCCACCAGGTCGGGTACGAGCTTTACACGCAGCTCCTGTCTGAGACGATGGCCGAGCTTTCCGGGAGAGCGGCCGCCACGGAGGAAGAGCCGGAGCTCGATCTTCGGATGCCGGCCTTCCTGCCGGACGACTACATCCCCGAGGCGGGGGTCCGGCTCGATTTCTACCGGAAGATGGCGGTTTCAAGGACGATGGACGCCGCCGACGAGCTGGAACTGGAGCTCTTGGATCGGTTCGGCCGTCTTCCCGGCCCGGCCCGGGCGCTTTGCGACCTTTCGCGGCTTCGGGTCCTGATGCGCTCGGTGGGCGTCAGGGAGCTAAAGCGCGGGAATGGCTCGCTCTTTCTAACGCTTTCGGATAGGTCCGAGGTCGACCGCGGCCTCCTGGTCCAGTGGGTGATGAAGGACAGGAAAAAATTCCATTTCGTTCGCGGGGAGGTGCTGGCGATGAGGATTCCGGCGGAAGACCCGGATGCGGTCCTTGCGGCGGCCAAATACCTGTTGAACCGCTTTCCGCCGGGGCGTAGCATATAATATTTCAAGGGATTCGACGACATTTGCAACGATAAGGAGGCGAAGCGCATGCGCAAGCTTGCCGTGGCGCTGATCGCGGGGACGATTCCGTTCCTGTGGGCCTGCAGCGGGGCCGAGACGGGAAAAGCGGGGAAGGTGCTCGCCATGGTGAACGGCCAGCCGATCACCGAGGCGGCGGTCGAGGAAGAGGCGAAGTCGCTGCCTCCCTACGTCCGGCCGATCCTGGACACGCCGGCTGGCAGGTCGCAGTTCCTGGAAAGCCTTATCACCCGGGACCTCCTGATGCAGGAGGCGCTGCGGCGCGGGTACGACCGCCGCGAGGAGATCCGCGAACGGCTGAACATGGCGCGCAGGTCGATCCTCCTGGAGGCGCTGCTGCGGGACGTGACGGAAAAGGCGCCGGGACTATCTGACGATGCGCTCCGGAAGTTCTACGAGGCCAACGCCGAGGCTTTCCGGGTGGGCGAGCGGGTGCATGTGAGCCATCTGCTTTTCAAGGAACGGACGCAGGCGGAAGCGGCCGCCCGCAAGTTGAAGAGCGGAACGGCTTTCGAAGAGATGATGAAAACTGCGGCGAAGGAGGGAGGGGTCGCGGCCGACCTCGGTTTCATCGAGCGGGGGAAGTTCGACAGGACGTTCGAGGCTGCGGCTTTCGCCGCCGCGTCCGGCTCGGTGGCCGGCCCGGTCCGGACATCCTACGGATTCCACCTGATCCGGGTGGGGGAGAAGAAGCCCGCCGGGGTGCAGCCCTTTGAAGAGGTGAAGGGACAGATAGCGGCGGACCTGCGGGAGCAGGCGCAGCGGGATGCGTTCGAGAACCTCCTTTCCCAGGTGAGGCAGCAGTCTAAGATCCAGATGATGGTGAAACAGGAAGAAGCGCAGGCCCCGCCGCCTGGCGCCTCCCGGAACCCGGCGAAGGGGGCGCCGCCCCCGTCCGTAGGAGCGGGCCAGCCCCAAACAGGGTCAGGGTACTGAAGACGGCACAATAAACATAATGCTCCCTAATTTACCCCGGGCTTCCGCACGTATGGCCCTGGCCGCCGCCCTGGCGGCCCTTATTTTCTCCTGCTCGCGGGAACCGGCCCCGCGCTCGGATGCGGATGTCGTGGTGGCCGAGGTCAACGGGGCGCGCATTTCCTTGAAGGATCTCAAGAACGAGATCGCCGCCCGCAGGGGACTTTCGCCTTCGGTCCCGACGAAAAGCGCCGGCCGCGGCGAGGTGCAGGATGCGCTGCGCATCCTGATAGAGCGCGCAGTTGTCGTTTCGGAAGGGGAGCGGCTTGGAGTTTCCGTCTCCGGCTCCGAAGTGGAGAAGGAGATCGAGCGGTTCCGCTCTGACTTCCCGCCGGGCGGCCTGGAGAAAGCGCTTCTGCAGGCCGGGACGGACATGGAGACGTGGCGGGCGGGACTTGCCCGTTCCCTTTTGTTCCGGAAGACCGCGGCTGCGATAGCCGACTCGCGGGCGTCGGTGTCCAAGGAGGAAGTGGACGATGTTTTCCGCAGGCGGGCGAAACATCTGTCTCTTCCCGAGCGGGTCCGGGTGAGCCAGCTCCTTTTCGATTCGGAGGAGAGCGCTCTCTCCGCCCGAAAACGGATTGAGGAGGGGGAAAGCCCCGGTAAGGTCGTCGAGCGCCTATCGACCGGCGAGATCCGGCCCACGTCCGCCGACCTCGGGGACGTTGCCCGGGAAGACCTCCCGACGGAGCTTGCCGCGGAGCTCTTCTCCCTGAAGGAGGGCGGGGTAAGCGGGGTCGTCCCGCGGGATCAGGGCTTCAGCCTTTTCGTTGTTGTAAGGAAGGAGCCGGCGCACACGCTTTCCCTGGCCGACGCGGCGCCGGAGATCCGGGAAGAGCTGCTGAGGGGCCGCAGGGAGGAAGCGTTCCGGTTGTGGCTCCGGGCGCAGGTCGGCAAGTCCGACATCCGGGTCCAGGAAGCGCTCATCGATCAGATGGCAGGGGGAGGAAAATGAGAACCGCGCGGCTTACGGCAATCTTCCTTTGGATCTTCGTCGCGGCGGCGGTGGCTTCATCCGCCTGGGCGAGGGTCGTCGACGGCGTCGTAGCCGTGGTCGGCGAGGAGCCGGTGACCTTCTCCGAGGTTCGCGACGCTGCGGCCGAGGGACTAGGCATCCCGGTGGGGGATGCGGACATCTACCTGCGCGAGGAAAAGGAGACAAGGCGGATCCTGCGCTGGATCGAGACGCTGGTCGAGTCGGTCCTGGTCCGGCGTGAGCTTGCGAAGATGGGGAATGCGGTCCCGGATGCCGACATCTCGCGGGCGGTGGAGTCGGTCCGGAGGACGAACAGCCTGTCGGAAGCCCAGTTTTCGGAGGCGCTTGCCCGGGAGGGTATCACCATCGAGGCTTACCGGAAGCGGCTGCGGTGGCAGATGGAAAGGGGCGCAATCGTCCGGGCGAAGAAGCTCAAGGAGGTGACCGTCACGGACGAGGAGGTAAGGATATATCACAGGGAGAACGCCGAGCGGTTCAGGGAGGGAGGAGAGATCCGGCTCGTGACGCTGCACCTGCCGCTGCCGCCCGAAGAGGCGGGAGTGGAACCGGTGGTCCGGTTGCGCATCGCGGCGCAGCAGGCGACCGAATACGTCCGTTCCGGGCGCACTCTCCCCGAGGTGGCGGAGCTGCTTTCAAAGTCCATTCCGGGAGCGTCCGTGACCTCCTCCGATTTCGTGAAGTCCGCCGACCTGATGCCGGAAATACAGAAGGAGATACGGCGCCTGCGCACCGCCGAGACCTCGCCCCCGTTCTTCACCGAGAACGGAGCGTATCTCGTCTACGTGAAGGAGCGGCAGGGCGGGACATTGCCGGAGTTGGCCAAGATGAAAGATGCGCTCGCGGAGGAGATGGCGGACCGCAACAGCGAGAAGGCGTACGCCGATATCCTGGCGGAGCTTAAAAAAACCGCCTCGATCGACATCCGGCTGTAGCTAAGGAGAACGGGGATGCTTCCGCGCAAGCTCGAGGAACTGTGGGACGAGATGGAGAAGATCAGGGAGATCACCCTGGGCGCGGCGAAGGGTCTCTCCGAAGCGGATTTCGCCCGCCAGGTGGACGGCGAGTGGTCCGTCGCGGAAATCCTCGAGCACCTGATAATCGCCGAAACGGGGACCAGCAAGGTGATCCGCAAATGCCTCAAGGACAACGCGGGAAAGCTCCCCCCATATCCCGCGGACGATTCGGTCCTCACCGTGCGTCCCTTGCTGATTCCCCCCGGGAAGGCCGGGAAGGCGCCGGAGGCGGCGATCCCTACCGGAGGGATCGGCAAGGAAGAGCTGCTTGGGCGCGCGGCGGAGTGCCGGAAGCAGATGCGCGTGTCGCTGGAGATGCTCGCCGGAGCGGACCCGCGGGGCGTGGAATTTCCCCATATCCTCTTCGGGAACCTCAACCTCTACGAGTGGCCGTGCATCCTCGTCCTGGGGCACGAGCGGCAGCACCATCCCCAGATAGAGGCGCTCGTCCGGAAGATCAAGGGATAAAACCGCGACACGGAAGAATCGATGTCCTCCATGCGCCCCATGAAATGCCCGCGGTCAAATATACGGAAGGAACCCGGAAGTCGCGCAACGCCGCAAGGGGGATCCGGCGGAGCCGCCGCAGGAGGGGGGCGCAGTGAGGTTAAAGCGCAGACGGGCGATTTGGGAACGAGCGCCCGGCGAGCCACGAACGGAGTCCCCCCTCC
>JAGVHM010000186.1 GCA_020056545.1 bacterium | reverse complement strand
GGACGGGATCTCCACCATTATGCCCACCGGCATCTCCTTGTTGTAGGCAACCTTTTTCTTGCGCAGCTCGGCCTTCGCCTCCTCGACAACCGCTTTCGCCTCCCGCAGCTCCCCCAACCCGGATATCATCGGGAACATCATCCGGACATCTCCGTAGACCGACACCCGCAGGATCGCCCTCAACTGCTGCTTGAACACTTCCTTCTCCCTGAGACAGAACCGGATCGCCCGCAGGCCCATCGCCGGGTTCATCTCGTCGGCCAGTTCGATCTGGGAGGCGAACTTGTCGCCTCCAAGGTCCAGCGTACGGATCGTGACCGGGCGCTTGGCGAACTTCTCCACGACGCGGCGGTACGTCTGGAAATGCTCCTCCTCGGAGGGGATCTCCTTCCGGTTCAGGAACAGGAACTCGGTCCGGTAGAGCCCGATCCCTTCCGCCCCGCTGCGGAGCGCCCCGTCGGCCTCCTCCGGGAACTCTATGTTGGCGTGGAGCCGCAGCGTCTTGCCGTCCCGGGTGACGGTCGGCAACCTGGAGAACCTCGCCATCTCGCGGACGCGCAGCAGGTACGATTTGCGCTTCTCCTGGTACTCGCGGACCGTTTCCGGGGTGGGACGCAGGACGACGATCCCTTCCTCGCCGTCAATGATGACATCCTCGGGTTCATGGTACTCGTCCGTCACCTTCTCGAGTCCCACGACGGCCGGAATCCCCAGGGTGCGCGCGGTGATCGCGGTGTGCGACGTCCTGCTTCCGACGTCGGTGGCGAAACCGAGGACCGGGCTTTTGAGGATCTGGGCCGTGTCCGCCGGGGAGAGGTCGTGAGCAATGACGATCACCGGCTCCCGGATGGATGAGATCGAGTCGACGGGCCGTCCGGCGAGGTTCTCCAGCACCCGGTGGCCTATCTGGCGCAGGTCGTGCCCCCGCTCACGGAGGTACTGGTCCTCGATCCGGTGGAACGTCTCAAGGAGATTCTGGAGGACCTTGTTGAACGCCCAGTCGGCCTTGTACTGGTTTTCCCGGATGAGGCGCAGGGTCTGGTCGACGAGCATCGAGTCTTCCAGCAGGGCAAGGTGAACGGAAAGGATCTGATGGTGCTCGGAGGATTGGTCCTTCACCCCGTCGCGTATGGTGCGGATCTGCTCCTTGGAGCGCCCCACCGCCCGTTGGAAGGCCCCCACCTCCTCCTCCACCTTCTCCCTGGGGATCGCCGACTGGACGTAGGAAGACAACGCGCGGTTCAGGAAAAACCCCCGGCCGATGGCCACTCCGCCGGAGGCCGGTATGCCGCGAATCACCTTCATCTTCAAACGTCCGCCGTCCGTCAAGGGATGCTACTCCTCTCCGAATTTCCCAGCGATCAGCCGGCAGATGGCTTCCACGGCTTCCTCCGCGTCGGGGCCGTCCGCCCTGATTACCACGAGGGAGTCCTTGGGCGCCGCCAGCATGAGCACTCCCATGATGCTTTTGGCGTTCACTTCCACTCCGTCCTTGGCGATCCGGATCTCCGAGGTGAACCGGTTGGCGAGATGGACAAGCTGCGCCGCGGCCCTGGCGTGCAGCCCCAGCCGGTTCGTGATCTCCAATTCCCGCTCTGCCCGCGGGATGCCCGTCTCCATATCCGCTTTCCTTCCTTATCGCATCGACCGCTCAGTGCCAGACAAGCAGCGTCCCTATTATCAGCAGGAACAGCAATATCTCGGACGGGGACACCGCTTTCCGGAACAGCACGGTCAACAGGTGGACGGTCAAGACCGCAAGAAGCAGGAAGGCCGGCGCCGCCTGTCCGCTTCCGAACATCAACGCCGTCTTGCCGCATACCGCGCCGGCGTAAGCTCCTCCCAGGATCGCCGCGACGATCTTGCGATCCTCGGTCTTGGCGGCGAACCCGGATCCCTTGAGGAATTCGACCGCTTTCTCCTCCCCTTCGATGCCGGCGGAAAATCCTTTCCACCTTATGGGAAGGTGCGACAGGTTGTACACAAGCAGCAACGCGGCGATCCCCAGGAAAGGATGGACAAGAGCGAGGACCGCCCCCGCCACCGAGGCCATCGGCCTCAATGCCCCCCAGAAGTAGGCGTCCCCGATCGCCCCCAGCGACCCCATCAGCCCCACCTTGAACGTGCCGATATCCCTGGAATCAACTTCCCCGGCGGCGGCCCGTTCCTCGAGTTTCAGCGCGGCTCCCAGGATCACCCCGCCTATGGCCGGCTGGGTGTTGAAGTATTCCAGGTGGCGCTTGAGGGCCTTCGTCAGCTCCTCGGGCTTCTCCCGGTAGATGTGCCGGAGCGCCGGAAGGATGCTGTAGGCGAAGCCGACGTTCTGCATCCCTTCGTAGTTCCAGCATCCCTGGAGCAGAAACTGGCGGCGCCACGCGCTACGCCGCACGGCTTTGTCCGTCCCTTCCATTTCAGCCCGCCCACCCGAAGAGGAACGTGGCCGCGAAAACCATCGCCATGGTCAGGTAGAACACCGGTGCCGTCCGGCCTATGCGGGTGCAGGAGAAGACCGAAGCCGCCCCCAGAAGCGGAATCGCCGGCAGCAGCGCGGCCAAGAGGTCCCTGCTCTCCGGACCGAAACGCGGGAGGAGCAGCTTCCCCACTGCGACCCCCGCCCCGGTGAAGAGGAGCGTCAGGACCACTCCCGACAAGGCGAAGAGCGTCACGCCCGCCAGAAGCCCCTGCTCCACGGCATGGGAATCCCCCTTTTCCACCGACTCGGCCGTCAACGAGGCGATCCTGCCGTTTATGCGCCGCACCTGCCGATCGGCGGCTTTGCCCAGTTCCGCGCAGGGCACCGAGAGGAGCAGCACGGCCGTAATGCTTCCCGCGGAGAGGCCGACCGAAGACGCGGAGACGGCGGCGGCAGCCCCCGCGAACATCGCGGCTCCCGTGTCGTCAGGCGGTATCGAAGCTCCCACAGGCAGGCGCGCGAGGTACAGAAGCTCCAGGATGGCACCCACCTGGGCGCCGGCGAAGACGTTCCCGAACACGGCTCCCATCGCTGTGGCGACGACCAGGGGCCGGTGCAGCATCACCTGGAACGCGGCCGTCCGGTCCAGGTAGGCGATCAATCCGATCACAGCCGCGAGGAGGAACTGGAAGGTCATTGCCTTTTATTCCCGCTCGGGCTCGTAGCAGGTCCCCGGGTCGAAGGGAGTGGCGCGGACGTTAACGGCGATCCCGTTGTGGCAGAAGCAGCTGACCGCGTCGAAATCCTCCTGCGAGAAAAACACCGACGGGGAGATTTCCACCTTGCCGGCGGAGTAGTGCAGGTTCCCGATGTTGATGGATGAGAACCGGACTCCAGAGCGATAGATCCGGAGGGCGTCCGCGAAGCTCGAGCAGAGAAGGATAACCTTCTTCCCCACTCGGTCGATTTCCGCGAGAGCACAGGCGACTTCCTCCAGCCGGCAGAATACGACGCAGGCCGACGAAGGCACGGCCAGCTCCATGACCGAGCGGAGGAAAGGGTTCCCCGCGAGATCCTCGTTGGCCACGAGCAGGCAGTCGGCGCCTGTGTGCGGCAGCCAGGTCTCCACGATCTGGCCGTGTATGAGCCGGCAATCGACCCTCACCATCTCCAGCGACATCGCTACTTCTTCTCCGCCTTTTTCTTCAACATGTCGCCGGGGATGGTGATGTTGCGCTGGCCGTACTCCTGCAGGTACCGCGCCAGGTCAGGGAGCGACATCGTGGCGCGGGCCGTCTGGAGCTTGACTATCATTGGCAGGTTGACGCCCGTCACCACCTCGACCTGGTGCGTCCCAAGGAACGAAAGACCTATGTTCGACGGAGTCCCTCCGAACATGTCGATCAGGAGCATGACTCCCTTCCCCAGCTCGACGGTGCGGATGGCTCCCTCGACGGTCTTGTGGATCTCGTCCATGCCCATCTTGGGGTCGATGTCGACGGCGACGACGTTCTCGACCCTACCGACGATGATCTCGGCCGTCCGCAGAAGCTCCGTGGCCAGGTGACCGTGCGAGACGACGACGACACCGATCATGGAACGCTCCCGCGCCTGCCGGACGACCGGTGGAGGTCGCGGTGGACCGCCGCGGGTGCCGACGCCCCCGCCAGTATCTTCAGCAGGGCTTCCGCGATGACCACGGAGCGGTGCCTACCGGCTGTGCACCCTATCCCAAGCGTGAAATACGCTTTCCCCTCCTTCGTATAAAGGGGAAGGAGGAAATGCAAGAAGGAGGTCATCAGCCGCATGAATTTCTTGGTGGTCTGCGCCGAGAGGACGTGCGCCCGGACCTTCCGGTCCAGCCCGGAGAGGTGCTTCAGGCCCGGGATGAAGTTGGGGTTGGACAGGAACCGGACGTCCACCACCATGTCCGCCTCCAGGGGGATCCCGTACCGGTATCCGAAGGAGATGACGCTCACACCCAGTCCCGCCTTGTCCTGCACCCGGAAGCGGCGCAGGAGGTCGTCGCGCAGCTGGTGGACGGTGAACCGCGTCGTGTTGAGCACCGTGTCGGCCATCTCCCGGAGCGGCGTGAGGACTTTCCTTTCCCGCCGGATCGCCTCCTTGGCCCCTCCGCGTCCCCCCAGGGGATGTTTGCGGCGGGTCTCGCTGAACCGACGCATCAGAACTTCATCGTCGGCGTCCAGGAAAAGCACACGGACGCCGTGGCCCCGCTCCCGCAGATCCGCGATCACGCGCGCGAAGTCCGGCAGGAACTCACGCACCCTCACGTCGGCGACCAGTGCGATCTTGGCGCCCTCCCCACGCGCTTCGGAGACGAGGTCGATGATCTTCGGCAGTAGAACCGGGGGGGTGTTGTCCACGCAGAAGTAGCCGAGGTCCTCGAACACCTTCGCGGCGGTGCTTTTCCCGGAGCCGGAGAGCCCCGTGAGGAGTACCACGCGTGAACTTCGCCCTGCTTCCCTTTCCGGTTTCATCGCGCCGGCCCTCCCCCCGTCCGCCGGGACTGCCGCTCCACGAGATCGCGTGCCGCATGGGCCCCCTGCGTCTTAAGGATGTGGTTCCGTACCGCCACCTCCACGATCGTCGACAGGTTGCGCCCAGGCGATATCGGGATGAGCAGCGTCGGGAGGGACACGCCCAGCAGCGTCGTCCTGCGATCCTCAAGGCCGAGACGGTCGTACTCCTTTTTCGGGTCCCAATCCTCGACCTGGATGACCATTTCAATTTTCTTCAGGTCCGTTATCGCGGATAGACCGAAAAGATCGCGGAGGCTGATGATCCCCAGGCCCCTGATCTCCATGTGGTGCCTGGTCAGGTCGCTTCCGCCACCGAGGATCGTGCTGGGCCCCCGCTTCTCGAGGTGGATGATGTCGTCGGCGACTATCCTGTGCCCCCGCAGGATCAGATCGAGCGCGCATTCGCTCTTTCCTATTCCGCTGTGACCCTGGATAAGAACTCCCAGGCCGAGGATGTCCATCAGCACCCCGTGGACAGTGGCGGTCTCGGCGAACATCCGGCCCAGCGCCTTGAGCGTGTTATCGATCAGCTCCGACGTCGAAAGCGGCGAAGAGATGAGCGGAACCGAGTGGTGATCGGCGGCCGCGAGGAAGACGGGGGGGACGGCAAGGGATCCCCCGACCACGGCGCACGCCAGAGGGCCCGAGAAAAACACTTCCGCGATTGCGGTCTGCCGCGTTTGCGGCTGGCCCTCTAAATAGGTGATTTCGGTCTCCCCGAGCACCTGGATGCGTCCCTCGTGGGTCGACCTCACCTCCCCGGTCATCGCAAGGCCGGCCTTCTGGACCCTTTGGTCCGTGATCTCCCGCGTCAGGCCGCCGCCTCCGGCAAGAAGCCGCAGCCCGAGCGGAGCGGCGCACGCCTGGAGAAAATGGTCGACAGTAACCGGCACTTCCACTGCCTCCTCGTCCGTTACGACCTTTCGTCTTCCTCCCGGAGGACCCTGCGCAGATCTTCGACATCCCGGGCGGCGAGAAGGTCCTGGCGGAACCGCGCGTCCTTGAGCAGTCGGGAGACGCGGGCCAGGGCCTTCAGATGCATGCCGGCGGAATGCTCGGGGGCCACGATCAGGAAAAACAGCTGCGCCGGCTTGCCGTCGATGGAATGGAACTGCACACCCGCGCTGCTGCGCCCGAAAACGGCGACGAGCCGGTTCAGGCCCGGTACCTTGCCGTGCGGAATCGCCACGCCGTCCCCGATCCCCGTGCTTCCCAGGCTCTCCCGCTCCATCAGGATGGATGTCAGGTCCTGCGCGGAGAGCGACGGGACGCCGGCGGCGGCCGCTTCCGCCATCTCGAGAAGAACCCCTTCCTTTGTCCCCGCCCGCAGGTTGCAGATGACGCCTCCGGGAGAGACCATGTCCAGGATCTTCATCGGCGGGAAGGCTCCGTGAACCCGATGTTCCCGTCCTGCTGGCGGAAGACGACGCTGGGCTGGTTGGTCTCCTGGTTCACGAACATGACAACGTCCACCCTGAGGAGATCGAGGTGGTGGGCGGCCTCCTCCACGCTCATCGGCTTGGTGAGGAAATTGTCGGAACGGACGATCCGCGGTCCCTCGCCGGCTTCCTGGATCGTGAGGGAGGATCCCGAAACGACAGGCGCGGGGGAGGATCCCACCGCCTTCTCCTTGCGTCTTTCGCGGTATTTCTTGAGCTGCCGCTCGACCTTGTCGCACACCAGGTCTATCGCGGAATACAGGTCATCGGTGGACTCGAACGCCTTGATCGTTATCCCCTTGCCGGTGGTGAACACCTCGGCTATATGCCGGTACTTCTCCACTGAAAGGGTTACGTGCGCGTCGAACGGCTGGTCAACGACCTTCTGTACTTTCGAGAGTTTTTCGGTCACGTAGTCCTTCAGCGGCTTGCTCGGATCGACGTGACGGAATGTGACGTTGATCTTGCTCACTCCTTTATGCCTCCTTTGCGGATACGTGCTGTTGCTGCAAAAACTAGAACGGCTTTTTTCTCCTCGACGACGGAAGCATCCCGAGCTGGGCCCGGTACTTCGTCACGGTCCGGCGGGCGATCCGGATCCCCTGGTTCCTGAGAAGCCGCATCAGTTCCTGGTCGGACAGCGGTTTCCCGCCCCCCTCCGCGGATATGATCTCACGGATCTTCTCCTTGACCGACTTGGATGCGATGTCATCCTCGCCCCCGTCGCGGTTCAGCCCCGAGTTGAAAAAGTATTTCAGCTCGAAAATGCCGTGGGGCGTGTAGGCGTACTTGCCGCTCGTCACCCGCGAAACGGTGGACTCGTGCATCGATATGTCCTCCGCGACGTCCCGGAGGGTCAGCGGCCGCAGCCCCTTCGGGCCGTGCTCGAGGAAATCCCGCTGCAGCTTGATTATGCTCTCCACGACCTTATAGATGGTCCGCTGCCGCTGCTGGATGCTCTTTATGAACCACAGCGCGGAGTTTATTTTCTGTTTGATAAACTCCCGGTCCTCCTTCGGCAGCGAGTCGCCTTCGGCAAGGAGACGGCGGTAATAGGAGCTCAGGCGCAGGCGGGGCTGGCCATCCTCGTTCAGGGTGATCACCCACTGGTCGTCGACCTTGAAGATATGGACGTCGGGCGTGATGTAGTGGACGTCGTCCCCGGAGAATTCCCTTCCGGGCTTGGGAGAGAGGGTCACCAGCTTCTGGTAGGCGTCCCGGACCGCTTCCCGCGAAACCCGGAGCCGCCGAGAGATACCTCCGAGATCGCCACGGCAAAAAAAGTCGAAATGGTCGGTGAGGATTTTCAGGGGCAGCGCGAAGTCGTCTCCCTTTTCCCGGGCCTGGATCATCAGGCATTCCCTCAGGTCGCGGGCGCCAACCCCCAAGGGGTCCAGTGACTGGATTTTCGCGATGCCGTGGTCGACAGCTTCCTGGGGCTCCGAAAGGGTCAGTGCGGCCTCCTCGGCGGAAACCTTCAGGTAGCCGTTCTCGTCTATGTTCCCGATAAGGTACGTGGCGATGTGCCGCAGCGTTTCATCGGCGGTGGACAGGCCCATCTGCCACTCAAGGTGCTCCGCCAGGGAGGGCTTCCGTGAAACCAGGTTCTCATAGTATGGGCGGCCGTCGTCCTCTTCCCTTTCCCGCTCGCCCCGCCCTTCCTGGTGCCCCCCGTCCCCGAAGTAGTAGTTCCAGTCGAGCCGGTCGATAAGCCCTTTTTCTGCTCTCTGCGGAGGGGCTTCCCCGGCAGGCGCCGCACCGTCTTCCTGGGCGGGGCCGGCTTCCCCGGTCCCGGCGGCCCGTTCCTCCTGGGAATCACCCCCGTCCTGGGGCCCCTCCTGGGACTCTTCGAGGACGGGGTTCTTTTCCAGTTCTTCACGGATGGCTTGCTGGAGTTCAAGGCGCGAAAGTTGCAAGAGCTTGATCGCCTGCTGCAGCTGTGGCGTCATCACAAGCTGCTGGCTCAATTTCAGGGACTGTCTAAGCTCCAGCGCCATCCCGCCCCCAGGCGATCAGAGGGTAAATCCATCTCCGAGATAGATTTCCCTAACGCGCGCCGACGTGGATATCTCCTCCGGGTTTCCCGCCAGCAGGATCTCTCCCTCCGAGATGATGTACGCTCGGTCGCACACCTTGAGGGTGTCGCGCACGTTATGATCCGTTATTATAACCCCGATTCCCTTATCTTTTAAGCCAAGGATGATCTGCTGGAGGTCTGCGACCGAGATAGGGTCGATCCCCGCGAACGGCTCGTCCAGGAGCAGGAACGAAGGCGACATCACCAGCGCCCGGGCGATCTCCACGCGCCGCCTCTCCCCCCCGGAAAGAGACAGGCCCAGGTTGTCCGCCACGTGGGAGATCCGCAAATCCCGCAGGAGGCCGATGAGACGCTCCTCCCGCTCGCCGTCCGACAGGGGCGTTTCCTCCAGGAACGCCATGATGTTATCCCGGACGGACAGCTTCCGGAACACCGAGGGCTCCTGGGGGAGGTATCCGAGCCCCCTCCGGACCCGCAGGTGCATCGGCAGGCGCGTCACATCCTGGCCGTTGAGGAAAACCTCTCCCCTCTCCGGCGCCACAAGTCCGACCATAATGTAGAAAATCGTCGTTTTCCCGGCCCCGTTGGGCCCAAGAAGCCCCACGACCTCCCCCGGCCCTATGTCGAGCGAGACCCCACTGACCACTTCCCTGCGTCTGTACCGCTTCGAAAGATCCCTGACGGCGAGAGATTTCACTTGCCGCCCTTCCCCTTGATCTCCATCTGCCCCTTCGGAAGAATAACCGCCTTGACCCGGCTGCCTTCCTGCCCCGATACCACGGAGCGGTTTTCCATCAAGTAGATGGTCGCCGTCTCCCCCGTCAGGGTGTTTCCTCCCTGCGTCACTTCCGCGCCCCCCTTAAGGACGATCCGCTGTTCCATGTTGTAGAACTCGGCGTGGGGCGCCCGAGCCTCCCGGTCCTCCTGGATCACCCGAACGTTTCCGTCGGCGACGATTTTCTCGATGATCCCCGAGACAGGGCTGTACTCCGCGAACAACCGGTCGCTGTAAAGGGTCACGTCCTCCTGTCGCGCGACCACTTTCTCCTCGAAGGTCACCGAATTCCTGACGCTGTCGGCGAACAGCCGTACAGCGGTGATCTCGATGGGCTTGCTCCCCAATTCTCCGGAGCGGGGAAGCCGGGGGTTTTCTGCGGCGGCAAGGGATGCCGTCGCCAGGAGAAGAACCGCAATGCCGACGATCCGATTCCTCACCGCTTCACCCTTTCCTGCCGAGCGCACGGGCAGGCAATACCCGGGTCTTCGGCCGCTCAAGCTCCAACTTCCCGTCGCGCCAGCGCCAGACCAGGTTGTCCCCCGCGATCGTCAGGCCTGGCCCCGCAAGCCGCGCCTCCCCGTGCGCGGTCAGGATACGCTCCCGGAGATTTATTTTCGCCGAGACGACGGTGGCCGACCATCCCCCCCCGTTTTCCGCGGTGCCTCCCACGGGGAGCGCGATATGCCCGGCCCGCAGGTCCCAGTGCGCCTCCGGGGCGCGCAAGACCACCTCTCCCTGCCGGCCCGGAAGGCGAAGGGTAACCTTCGATGCGGAGAGGTCCCCCGCAAACACATGATAGGTGGCGTGCTCGGAGAGAAGGCGGTTCGAGGCTTCCCCTTTCCTGATCTCAACCATATCCACAACATGGAGAACGATCTCAGGCTCAGGTGAGGATTCGCCGCTGTTCGCATCTCCGGCGCCAGGCGCCCCG
>JAGVHM010000071.1 GCA_020056545.1 bacterium | reverse complement strand
GCTCTTCCGATCTGTACACGGTGGGCGAGGCGAGGGAGTACCTGCGGCGAATGGGGGTGCCGGTGCGCACGAGCGCCCGTGGGACGATACACATGGCCCCGCGATCCGGGACCGGAGAAGGATGATGACCGCGGACGAGCTTATCGCGTTGGTGAAATTCGACGACCGTGGCCTGGTGCCGGTCGTGACGCAGGACGTCTCCGACGGAACCGTGCTCATGGTGGCGTGGGCGAACGACGCCGCGATCCGGAGCACCTTCGGGACGGGGCGCGCAAGCTACTGGAGCCGTTCGAGAAATGCCCTGTGGGTCAAGGGCGAGACTTCAGGACACTTCCAGGAAGTGGATGAAGTGCGGTACGATTGCGACGTGGACACGCTCCTGTACCGGGTGCGGCAGGAGGGGCCGGCATGCCACACGGGGGAGCGGACCTGCTTCTATCGGAGCGCCTGGCGGCGCGGAGGGAAATGACGATGGCCGACGAGTGCATGTTCTGCAGGATCGTGCGGAAGGAAGTGCCTTCACAGCCGATCTACGAGGACCACGACCTGCTCGCCGTACCGGACATCCAGCCGGCGGCCCCGGTCCACGTGCTGATCATCCCGAAGGAGCACATGGTCAACCTTAACGACGCGGGGAAGAACGACGTCGGCATCCTCGGCAAGATGCTTCGGCTTTCCGCGAAGATCGCAAACGAGAAAGGCATAGCGGAGTCGGGCTACCGGGTGGTGATCAACAACGGGGCGGACGGCTGCCAGGTGATTCCCCACCTGCACCTCCACCTCATCGGAGGGAAGCAGCTCCAGGAACGGATCGGTTGACGGTTCACCGAACGGTTTCTTGACTTGCCTGAAAATCGATATATAATATTGAAATTTTCGGCATTTCGCTGGCAGGGGAAGGGGTGATCACTCTATGCCGGGCGTCCGTGTAAAGGAAGAGGAGCCCTTCGAGAGCGTACTGAAACGATTCAAGAAGCAATGCGAAAAAGCGGGAATCCTTTCGGAGATCCGCAAGCGTGAGCATTACGAAAAGCCAAGCGTCAAGAAGAAGAAGAAAGCGCTCGCGGCAAGGAAGCGCGCGCTCAAGAAAATGAAGAAGATGAGCCGGTGACGGATGGGACTTAAGGAACAGTTGCGCAAGGACATGCAGAAAGCGGCCAAGGAAAGGAATTCCTTGGCCCTTTCTGCTTTGCGGATGGCCATCGCGGAGATCAAGAACAAGGAGATCGAGGCGAGGGGGGAGCTTCCCGAAGACGCGATCCTGAAGGCCCTCGGGTCCATGGTCAAGCGGCGCCACGAGTCCATAGAGCTGTTCCTGAAGGGGAACCGGCCTGAACTCGCGGACCGGGAGAAGGCCGAGATCGTCATCCTTTCGGCCTACCTCCCGAAGGGACTTTCCGGGGACGAGATCGAAGCACTCGTGCGCGAGGCGATAGCGGCCGCCGGCGCAAAGGCGCCGACCGATATGGGACGTGTCATGAAGGAGTTGATGCCGAAGGTGGCGGGCCGCGCGGACGGGAAGCAGGTGAACGAGATAGTACGACGCCTGCTGTCCGGCTGACGCGGATACAACGGGAAACGCGTCCCGGGCGACACAGTCGCCCGGGGCTTTTTTTGTTTCACCTACAAGGATCCGAGGCCGCGATAACGTGGGAGGCCGAATCTCCGAAAGCACCATCCGCGAAATAAGGGAAAAGGCGGACATAGTGGCGGTGGTGTCCGAAACCGTTCCCCTTTCGCGTGCAGGCTCCGGCTTCCGGGGCCTTTGCCCGTTCCACCGCGAGAAGACGCCCTCTTTCTTCGTGCACCCGGCGCGGCAGGCGTTCAAATGCTTCGGATGCGGAGAGGGCGGCTCGGTCTTCCACTTCCTGATGAAGGCGCGAAACCTTTCCTTCGGGGAAGCGGTCGAAGATCTCGGCGAGCGGTACGGTGTAACCGTCCAGTACGAGAAGGGGATAACGCCTCGCAGGCCCGGGGAAGACCTTTACGGGATCCTCCGGCTGGCGGCCGAAAAATACCGTGAGTTTCTCCGATCTTCCCCATCGGGGAAACAGGCCAGGGAATTCCTTGCGCGCCGCGGGGTCACGCCGGAGGCGGCGCAGGAGTTCTACCTGGGTTACGGGGGCCAGGGGAAGGAACTGCTTGCCGTCCTGGAGCGGGAAGGGATCGATCCCGCCCGGGCTGCACAGGCGGGGCTGCTCTACCAGCAGGAAGGCGGGGGATACAGGGAGCGGTTCAGAGGGCGGCTGACCTACCCCGTATCCGATGCCAGGGGACGGATTTGCGGGTTCGGAGCAAGGGCGCTCGACGACTCCGACCCGAAGTACCTGAACTCCCCCGATTCGGAGCTCTACCGGAAGAGCTCCCTGCTGTACGGCCTGTTCCAGGCCCTGCCCGCGATCCGGAACGAAAAGAAGGTGCTGGTGGTCGAGGGATACATGGACCTGATCGGATTGTGGCAGAAGGGGGTGCGCAACGTCGTGGCCACCTGCGGGACGTCGCTTACCGAGGGCCACTCCCGGACGCTGAAGCGACTTTCGGATACGGTCATCCTAATCTTTGACGGCGATGTGGCCGGCAAACGGTCCGCCGTGAGGGCGGGAGGACCGCTGTACACGGCAGGCGTCAGCCCCCTGGTGCTTTTTCCCCCGAAGGGGATGGACCCCGACGACTGGGCGAAAGAGACCACGTCCGCGGAGCTTTCGGAGAAGATCTCCCGGTCGATGCCCCTGATGGAGTACATCGAGCGGGCGGCGGCCCGGAAATACGATCTCTCCCAGATCGCCGGGCAGCTTGCATACGTGAAGCTCATGGGGAAATATCTCCCCTGGATCGGCGAGCCCGCCGAGCAGCGGCTCTACGCCCAGCGGGTGGCGAAAGCGGCGGGCCTGCCGGTGGAGACGGTGCTCGATCAGATCAGGGGAAAAGGGGCCCCGGCCGACGCTACGGCGCCCGGGATTCCCCGCCGGCCCCTTGGCGGAAGGCCGGAGGAAGGGCTGCTGCTGTGCCTGCTTTCGAAGGACCCCACGCTCATCCGGGACGTTGCCCGGGACGGCGTCGCGGAGTTCGTCGAGGGAGACGAGGTCCGGGAGATCCTCGCTCTTTTTTCCAGGCGTGCCGGCGTGGGCGACGAACCGGCCCTTGACGAGGTGCTGGACGGGGAGATCTCGGAGGAGGCCCGGAAACGCCTTTCCGAGGAGATCATCCGCGCGGAGATGCCCGAAGGCGACGCGCGCCGGATCTATCCGGACGTGGTGCTGGGTTTGAGAATCAGGAAGATGGAGCGGGAGATCGCCCGGCTAGGCGAAGCGAGCCGTGCCGCGGCCGGTGCGGGCGACCAGCCGCTGGCACAGGAAATGTTCACTGCGCAGAAGGCCGCCAAGATGGAGAAGGAACGGCTGGAGCGGGAACGCAGAACACGAGCGTGAGGAGAGGCGGAATGGCCAGGAGGAAACATCTCGACGGCATCGACGGGCTTGTCGAAAAGGGGCGCGCCCAGGGGTACGTCACATATGACGAGCTGAACAGCGTCCTGCCACCGGACATCCTGACGGGGGACCAGATCGACGACGTGATGGAGATCTTCGGGGAGAACGCCATCGAGGTCGTCGACGTCTTCCAGAAGGTCCCTGTCGCCGGCAGGGAGCTCCTGATCGGCGAGGAAGAGGCAACGGAGGAGGAAGAGGCGGCGGTCGAAGGGGAAGCCGCTGTCGAGGAAGAGGAGGAGGTCGACTACGCCGGGGGGATCAAGGGAAACGACCCTGTGCGCCTCTACTTGAAGGAGATGGGATCCATCCCGCTGCTGAACCGGGAGGGAGAGGTAAGCCTTGCCAAGCGAATCGAGGACGGCGAACGGGACATCGTGTCCGCCGTCAAGAACTGCCGCATTGCGCTCGACGAGCTTGCGGACATCGGAGCGAAGCTAAAAATCGGCGAGCTCCAGATCCAGGACATAATCAAGGACCTGGACGAGGACTCCACGGAGGAGGACGAGCAGCAGGCGCGGGACAAGGTCTTGAACATCATCGCGCGGATCAGGAAGACCCGCCTGGCGGTACGCGAGTGCGGGGAGCGCCTGAAGAAAAAGAGGTTATCGGAGAAGGCGAAGAAGGCCTTGAGGAAAAGGGAGGCCGAGCTCGGAGGCCGCGTGGCGGACCTCATTCGGGAGATCCACCTCAAGGAGAGGCAGATCGAGGTCATAAGCGGCAAGATCCGGGGATTCGCGGACGGCATCGAGGAGGCGGAGGGGCGGATCAAGGGGTGCTGCACGAAGACGAAGATGGGCGAAAGGGACCTTCTGCAGTTCATCCGGAAGATCCGGGGTCGCAAGGCGAAACTGGCGCAGGCCGCGATGCGGCTCCACGTCGGCAAGGAAAAACTTCTCGACATGGAGAGGATCATCCGCGAGTCGAGGTCCCAGATCAGGCGCATTGAGCGCGAGGCGGCCCTTGGCGCCTCGGAGCTCAAGCAGACCCTGCGCGCGATCGAGGAGGGGGAGCGAAAGGTCCGGGAGGCCAAGCGGGAGCTTGTCGAGGCGAACCTTCGGCTCGTTGTGTCCATCGCCAAGAAGTACACGAACCGCGGCCTGCAGTTCCTCGACCTCATCCAGGAGGGAAACATCGGCCTGATGAAGGCGGTGGACAAGTTCGAGTACCGCCGGGGATACAAGTTCTCCACCTACGCCACGTGGTGGATCCGCCAGGCGATCACCCGGGCGATCGCCGACCAGGCCCGGACGATCCGGATCCCCGTGCACATGATCGAGACGATCAACAAGCTGATACGCACGTCCCGCTACCTCGTTCAGGAATTGGGACGCGAGCCGACCCCGGAGGAGATCGCGGAGCGGATGGACATCCCGCTGGAGAAGGTCCGCAAGGTCTTGAAGATCGCCAAGGAGCCGATCTCGCTGGAAACGCCGATCGGCGAGGAGGAGGACAGCCATCTTGGCGATTTCATCGAGGACAAGAACACGGCCTCCCCGGTGGAGTCCGTCATAAACATCGACCTGGCCGAGCAGGTGAACAAGGTGCTGGGTTCGCTCACCCCGAGGGAGGAGCGGGTGTTGCGCATGCGGTTCGGGATCGGCGAGAAGTCGGACCACACCCTCGAGGAGGTCGGCCAGGACTTCGAGGTGACCCGGGAGAGGATACGGCAGATCGAGGCCAAGGCGCTTCGGAAACTGCGTCATCCAAGCCGCAGCAAGCGGCTGCGGACTTTCCTTGAGTAGTGCTTCCCGGGTGAACAAGCTCCGGCGCCGCGATGAGACGGGATGCGCCGGGGTTGACAACCGGGTCGACGGGCGGAAATATAGGGAAAGGAGCGGTTGGGAAGCGCAATTTGGGGGCCCATAGCTCAGTTGGTCAGAGCCACCGGCTCATAACCGGTCGGTCCCTGGTTCGAGGCCAGGTGGGCCCACCAACCAAATACATGCCCAAAGTCACCGTCAGTGATGTATATGGCGCGCTCGATGACCATTATCCCTTCGTCCATCGCGCCGACTGGGATAACGTGGGGATTCTCGCGGGAGACCCGGCGGCGCCGGTAAGGACCGTTCTCGTTGCGCTGGACGCAACTCCCGCGGCGATCGCGCTGTGCAGGCGGATTCGCGCCGACCTGCTGCTCACCCACCATCCGGTTATCTTCTCTCCCGTGAAGTCCGTTCGTCCCGATTCCAGGGATTCCTCCGCGGCGTATTCCCTGCTGCGGCTGGGGGTGGCGGTGATCTCCGCCCACACGAACGCCGACGTCGCCCCGCGCGGGGTTTCCTGGGTGGTTGCCCGCCGGCTCGGCCTCCGGGGAATCCGGCCACTGATTCCAGGCGAGCCCTCGGACGCCTGCAAGCTGGCGGTCTTTGTCCCTCCGGGTCGCGCCGACGCCGTGATGACGGCCCTTGCGAAGGCCGGGGGCGGCCGGATCGGCGAGTACTCCCGCTGCTCGTTCCGGGTTTCAGGGGTTGGCGCCTTTCTCCCGTCGACGGCCGCCCGGCCTTTCG